>JAODNN010000104.1 GCA_025465355.1 Blastococcus sp.
GGCGGGTAGGTGGTGATCGCCTCCCCGCCCGGCAGGGTCCATTCCAGGCCGCCGTCGGGCAGTCGGCGCATGGTCCAGCCGGGTGCCTGGTGGCGGAGCCGGTGGTGGTGGCGGCACAGGCAGCACAGGTTGTCCTCGCTGGTCGCTCCGTGCGGCCAGGGGATGTTGTGGTCGACGTCGCAGCGGACCGCCCTGGCGCGGCAGCCGGGGAACCGGCAGCGCCGATCCCGAGCCCGCACGAAGGTGGCGAGCCGATCCGAGGGACTGTATCCGGGGGTGTCCGGTGGCGGCCCGAGGCCGCCGCCCCGGGGTGGGTGGGTGCACGGCGTCCGGCCGCTGCGGCAGTCGGGCCGGCGACAGGTGGCCGCGCGGCGGATCTCGGCGCTGTTGCTCAATGCGAGCAGCTGCCCGGACAGTTCGTCGACGATCGCAATGGTCGGCGGCTCAGCCAGCGCCGTGCCGGCAGTGAGCGGAACCCTCAGCAGGGCGCCAAGGCCGGCGGCCGCTTGATCGGCAGCGGTCTGGTCATATGCGGCCGGGTTCAGCTCAGCAGGCGCCGCCGCCTCGGGCGCGATCGTCTCGTCCGCGGCAGCGGGTGGGGGCATGTCCCCCGGCGTCATGTCGCAGGTGTGTGGGCGTGGGAGGAGGTCGAAGGCGTAGGCGAGTTCGCGGACCATGCCGGCCGGGACGGGCTGGCCGTCGACCTCACCGGGCTCGTCGCCACCGGTCAGCGTCGACGGCGTGGCCACCATGCTCAGCTGCACCTGCACCGGCCCGTTGACCCCGGGATCGAGTATCAGATCGGCCAGGCAGTCGACCATCCGCTGCGCCTTGGTCCGCTCGTCGTCGGGGGACTTGCACGCCTCGGCGTAGGCCTCCAACGCCGAGTAGCAGGCCGTCGCGACCGGCGCCGGGAACGTCGCGGACAGGGTCGCCATCCCGTCCTCACCCGGATACAGGGCCACTGTGCGCTCGCGAACCGCCCGGGCCGCCCTGGCGACCGCGGCCTTCGCGTCCGCCTTCAGGACCGCCCGCACCGCGCTCGCCTTCAACTGGGCCACCGTCTTTCCGGCGGCCCGGGCCAGCAGCCCCGCCTCCACCTCGCGACGGGCCTCGTCCTTCAGCGGGGCCAGCACGTCGGCCAGCATCCGGGCCTGCGGCCAACTAACAGTTCCGCTCTCCAACGCGGCCAGGGTGGCCGGCAGCGCCTCGACCAGGGTCAGCGCGTCGGCCAGCAGCGCGCCGGCGGTCAGCGAGGACAGGCCCAGCGACGCGGCCACCTCGTCCACGGCCCACTCGCTCACCTCCGTCAGGACTGAAGGCCGCGCGGCCCGTGAGGCGGCCGCGGCAGCACCCACCTCCTCGGCCGGCCGGTCCAGCAGTTCCGCCGGACGGCAGCGAGCGAACGCCGCCAGTGCCCGCGCCTTGACCGCGGCCTGGCGTGACTCCTCCCGCACCGCCGCCTTCGCCGCCGCCAGGTGCGCCGCACCCGTCTCGAGCAGGTCACGGAAGCCGGCCCGCTGCGGATCGTCGTCCTCGGCCCCCACGCGGCGGCCGTGCAGCGGGCCGTCGATGATCCAGACCCGACGCCTCGGCAGGTCCTCGATCGCCGCGCGCAACGCCTCCTCGAAGGCCGATGGGGGCCCCTCGCTCGGACGAAACAGGCGTTCGATCACGTGTTCGACTGTAGCTGCTGGACAAGCCGCCGACCAGCCGAAACAGCACCTGTGGACAGGGCTCCTGACTGTGGACGAACGCCGGCCACGAGCCCGCCCGGCTCACCTGCCCGGGACCCCTATCCCCCGCCCGTGCGCGGCGACCACGATCAGCTCGATCACGGTCTGCAGCGGCAGCGCGGTGCTGTCGATCACGAGGTGGTAGCTACGCGGCCCCGCCGGATCACAGCGGTAGAAGTGCCGCACGTAAGCCTCCCGGGCCCGGTCCGCGCCCTCCATCTCGTGGCGCACCTCGTCCGCGGGCCGGCCCGAACGCGCCACGGCCGCGGCCAGCCGCCGGTCGGCCGGCCCGTCCAGCCGCACGTGCAGCGCGTCGGCCCGCCCCCCCAGCACCATCGCTGCCGCCCGGCCGAGCACCACTCCCCCGGCGCCCTCGGCGATCTCGGTGAGCACCCGCTCCGTCTGCTGGCGGTAGGCCCGCGCATCCGGGAGCTCCGACGTCGGCAGCACGCCGCCGACGGGGTCGGGCATCGTCCCGAGGGACGCCACCAGCCGCCACAGCCCACTGACGACGGTGCCGTCGTTCGCCTCGGCCTCGGCGACCGGCACCCCCAGCCGCCCGGCCACCTGGACCGGGATGGCGCGGTCGTGGAAGGGCAACCCGAGCCGCTCCGCCACCGCTGGGGCGACCTCGGCCCCCGCGGCGCCGTACGGCGCCGACACGGTCACGATCCCCATTCGGGCCCCTCCGTCCCATCCACCGCGCCGGCCTCCGCGGGCGCGCGCACCAGATCTTTGCCGAGGAACCGCGCATCCGGCGCGTCGGCGTAGATCCCGTACCCCGGAACGGTGCGGTAGCCGAGCCGGGCGTACAACGCCAGCGCCTCCGGCTGGCGCCGCCCGGCGTTCAGCACGACCGACCGGTGGCCGGCCGCCGACGCGCTGCGCTCCAGCGCGGCCATGAGCAGCTGCGCCAGCCCCTGCCGGCGGAAGGCGGGCTCCACGTACACCCGCTTGATCTCCGCCACCCGATCGCCGAACGCCCGCCACGCACCGCATCCCGCCGGCACGCCGTCCACCTCCGCCACGAGGAACAGCCCGCGCGGCGGCAGGAACTCCCCCGGGCCGACGACGGCGCCGTCCGGCCCGCCGTAGCGCTCGACGTACTCCTGCTGCACCCGCTCGACGAGGTACTGCGCCACCGGGTCGTCGTAGGGCAGCGCCCGCAACCGCGGGGCCCTGTCGCACTCAGGGACCCCGTCGTGCTCAACGGAAGTGGACATGTCCCGTCCCCTCCGCTCCGAGGGCCTGCACCACGTCGTCCGCGGGCTCCCCGCTCACCAGCACGCCCGGCGTCCTGGACTTCCGGACCGTCCCGATCGCCGTCCAGCCTTCCGGCAACGTGGCTCCCGGCGAGAACGTCGCCAGCAGCGCGTGGTCCTCGCCGCCGGTGAGCACCCACGCGAGGGGGTCCACACCCAGCGCGGACCCGACCTGCTGCAGCGGTCCCGCCGGTTCCAGGCAGGTGCGTACGAGAGCCGCCCGGTCCAGATCGAGGACGACGCCGCTCGCGGTCGCCAGATGGCCTGCGTCGGCCAACAGCCCGTCGCTGACGTCACACATCGCATGAGCACCACCGTCGGCCGCCGCCGGCCCGGCCAGATACGGCGGGGTCGGACGACGGTGCGCGGCCACCACCGCCAGCGGGCTGGTGAACCCGCGGCGCAGCACCGCCAGCCCGCACGCCGACCAGCCCAGCCGCCCGGTCAGCGCGACGACGTCGCCCGCACGCGCCCCGGAGCGCAGAACCGGCGCGCGTCCGCCGAGGTCCCCCAGCGCGGTCACCGACAGCACCACGGAGGTGCTGTCCGGAGCGCTCGCCACAGTGTCGCCGCCGACGACCGCAGCGCCCAGCGGCGCGCTCTCGGCGGCAAGGCCGGAGGCGACACCCTCGAGCCAGCCGGTCGGGGTGTCCGGGGGGCAGGCGAGCCCCACGAGCAGCGCGGTGGCGACGCCACCCATCGCCGCGACGTCGGCCAGGTTGGCCGCTGCCACCTTGTGGCCGATGTCCTCGGCGGAGGACCAGTCGCGCCGGAAGTGCCGGCCCTCGACGAAGACGTCGGTGGTCGCCACGACCCGTCCGTCCGACGTCCGCAGCACGGCGGCGTCGTCGCCCGGACCCACCTCCGCCGCCCGCGCCGAGCCGGCCCGTGCCAGCACACGGGCGATCACCCCGAACTCACCGACCACCCGCACGCTGTCGGCCGGATCCCCGCGGGGAACCAGTGGGCGAGGCCGTGTCATCGGCGCTCACCGGCCGCTGGGGTAGGTTGCCGAACTGTCCGCCACACGGCGGGGACGACGTATGGGCAGAGCTGCCCGAGGGAGGGTCTTCCGTGGTCCACGCCTACATCCTCATCCAGACCGAAGTCGGCAAGGCCGCCCAGGTCGCCTCCACCATCAGCGAGATCACCGGCGTCACGAAAGCCGAGGACGTCACGGGGCCCTATGACGTGATCGTCCGCGCCGAGGCCGAGACCGTGGACGAGCTCGGACGGCTCGTCGTCGCCCGCGTGCAGTCCGTCGACGGGATCACCCGCACGCTGACCTGCCCGATCGTCAACATCTGAGAGTCCAGTCGCCCTGACCGAGAAAGACCCGCTGCGTCGCGCAGCGCTCATCATGACCGCCGTGGCCGTACCGGTGGTCGTCGTCCTGATCGTCCTGGTGCACGTCCTCGGGAACGGCTCCGGCGGCAGCCCGCCGGCCGCGGTCGCCGGGCCGACGACGTCTCCGCGGGCGAACCTGCCCGTGCTCCCGGTCGATGTCCCGAAGGTCACGCCCCAGGCGAATGCGTCCTGCCCGGCGCTCATGAAGACCCTGCCGCTGGAGCTCATGGGCGATCAGTCCCGCAGGGTCCGGTCGGCCTCACCGTTCGCCTACGCGTGGGGTGACCCGCCGGTCGTGCTCGTGTGCGGTGTCGCCGCGCCGGCGGGCTACGTGCGCGGCGCCTCGGCGATCCAGATCAACGGCGTCCAGTGGTACGTCGACACCGACGATCCCCACACCGTCGTGTGGACGACGGTCGACCGGCCCGTCAACGTCGAGGTTCGCGTGCCGGCCACCGTCGACAGCGCCCCCGTGACCGCCCTCACCACACAGATCGCCAAGGCGCTGCCCTACCGGGAGCCGACGCCGGGGAAGTGAGCCCCTCACCGCGGCGGCAGCCGGCGCAATTGGCTCGCCAGTACTGCCCGGACCTCGGCGTCCGCCGCCGCGACCGTCCGGGCGACGGCCGTCACCGAGACGCTGAAGACCCCGTGGGCGCACCAGGCGAATGACGCCGGCCCCCGCAGCCCGGCGTCCGGCTCGGCGCGATCCACGGTCAGCATCCGGCAGCCGCCCGGAAGCTGCGGCGGGTTCTCGCGCAGCATCCCGCGGTAGTGCCGGGCGTCGTTGCGCGCGAGGTCCTCGGCATAGGCGGCGGCCCCCGCGCGGCCCTGGAACTGGTCGACGAAGACGCCCGTCATGGGCCCGGACGACGTTCCCCAGAACCGCTCCCAGCCGTACCGGTAGCCGTAGCCCCGGAGCACGTCCCCCTGGTCCGCCGGGTCGGCCGAGTAGCGGGCGATGTCCTCGAGCCGCTTCGCGCCGGCAGGGGGGTCGAGCTCGCGATCAGGCAGACGCGGCAGGCCCGAAGGGACGGTGGTGACCATCAGCGCCCCGAGCTGGGCCGACGACGCCGGGAGGTCCCGCGCCGGCGCGGCGGCCGGCCTGGCGTCCTCCGAACGCAGGCACCCGGCGGCCAGCACACCGGGCAGGACGGCGAGCAGGACGGCTCTTCCGAACCGGGACAGCCGCCCGGGGTTCACCGAGCGGCCCGGACGCCGCCGTCCAGCGCCGTCGCCACCAGCCGGTCCACCAGCTCGGGGTAGCCCACCCCGCTGGCCGCCCACATCCGCGGGAACATCGAGATGGGCGTGAAGCCCGGCATCGTGTTGACCTCGTTGATCACCAGGCGGTCGCTTCCGTCGGCGGCGGTGCCGAGGAAGAAGTCCACCCGCGCGAGCCCTCGACAGTCCAGCGCGAGGAACGCCCGGCGCGCGGCCTCCTGCACCGCGGCGGTCTGTTCCGGCGTCAGGTCGGCCGGGACGTCGAACTCGACGGCGTCGTCGAGGTACTTGGCCGCGAAGTCGTACCAGTCGGTGCCGGGACGCAACCGGATCTCGGCCGGCAGGCTCGCCTCCGGCAGGCCGGCGTCGCGTGCCGCGAGCACCCCGCACTCGATCTCCCGGCCCGGCAGGGACGCCTCGACGATCACCTTGGGGTCGACCTTCGCGGCGGTGGCCACGGCATCGGCGAACTGCGACCAGTCGGTGACCCTCGTGATCCCGATGCTCGACCCGGCCCGCGCCGGCTTGACGAAGACCGGCAGCCCCAGCCGCTCCCGCGCCGCCTCGTCGAGGACGGCGGGGTCGGCGGACACCGCCCCGGCGGCGTCGCGCAACACGACATGGTCGCCCTGCGGGAGCCCCGCCGCAGCCAGCAGCTTCTTCGTGAACTCCTTGTCCATCGAGGCGGCGCTGGCGAACACCCCCGACCCGACGTAGGGCAGCCCGGCCATCTCCAGCAGCCCCTGGATCGTGCCGTCCTCGCCGTACGTGCCGTGCAGCACCGGGAAGACGACGTCCACCTCGGTGAGCACCTGCCCGACCGCCGCGCCCGGTTCGAGAACGGCGAGCCCGCGCCCGGCCGGGTCACCCACCAGGGAGACCGCGGTTCCCCCGGTGACCTCCGGCAACGCGCCATCGGTGATCGCCAGCCGCTGCCCCGGGTCGGCCAGCACCCAGCGGCCGTCCGTGGCGATCCCGACGGGCACGACCTCGTACCGCTCGGGATCCAGGGCGGCCATCACGCTGCCGGCCGAGACGCAGGAGATCGCGTGCTCGGCACTGCGGCCACCGAACACGACCGCAACGCGCACCTTGCCTGCGTTCCTACTCATCGACTTCGACCCTAGTGGAGCCACTCGCGCGGCCACGTCACGCCGTCGCCTCGGGTGTGGCAGCCTCCAGGGGTGAAGGACGACGCGGCTTCTCCGGTGGCCGACCAGCGGCCGGTCGGCTTTTCGCGGGGCCTTCGCCTCGCCGGCGCCGCCGTCCACCTCTACACCGCCAGCGGCTCGGTGCTGGCGCTGCTCATCGTCATCGCCGCGATGGCGGGCCGGACCAGCACCGCGCTGTGGCTGGGGCTGGCCACCCTCTTCATCGACGGCACCGACGGCATGCTCGCCCGTCGCTTCCGGGTGAAGGAGACGATCCCCTGGTTCGACGGCGCCCGCCTGGACGACATCGTCGACTACCTCACCTACGTCTTCGCGCCCGTCGTCCTGCTGTGGACGACCGATCGTCTCCCGTCCGGCTCCGCCGGGTGGGTCATCGCGGCGCTCCCGCTGCTGACGTCGAGCTTCCAGTTCTGCCGGGTCGACGCGAAGACGTCGGACCACTTCTTCCTGGGGTTCCCCAGCTACTGGAACATCGTTGCCTTCTACGTGATCGTCCTCGGGCTGAGCCCGACGACGACCGCGCTGATCTTCGTCGTCTGCTCGATCCTCGTGTTCGTGCCCGTTCGCTACGTCTACCCGTCGCGCACCGAGGCCTTCCAGGTGCCCACGCTGGTGCTGACGGCGATCTGGCTGGTGACCTATGCCCTGCTGGTGGCCGAGCTGCCCCACCCCAACCGGTTCGTCCTGGCGGTCTCCCTGGGCTACGTCGTCTACTACGTGGCGCTCAGCGGCTACCTGACCGCCATCGGCGCCCGCCGCCGCCGGGCCCAGTCAGGACAGGGCGTCCAGCGCGGCTGACAGGTCCGCCACGAGGTCGTCGGTGTCCTCGATCCCGCAGGAGAACCGCACGAACCCTGGGGCGACGGCGTCGCCGCCCCACTGCGCCCGCCGGTCGACCGTGCTGTGCACGCCCCCGAAGCTCGTCGCCGCCGTCCAGAGGCGGCTCGCGGCGAGGAACCGGCCCACGGCCGCCTCGTCGACGAGCTCGGCGGAGACGACGCCGTTGGGCCGCAGCATCTGCCGCGATGCGAGCGCGAACGAGGGATCCTCGGGCCGCCACGGCCACCGGACGCCGCGGACCGCCGGGGACGCGGCCAGCACCTCGGCGACCTCGGCCGCGTTGGCTCCCTGCCGGGCGAGCCGGAGATCGAGGGTGCTCATCGACCGGTGGCCGAGCCAGGCCTCGAACGGCCCCGGAGTGCTCCCGCTGTGGTTGCGCCAGCTCTGCAGCCGGGCGAACAGCTCGTCGTCCGCGGTGCTGACATGGCCCAGCAGCAGGTCGCTGTGCCCCGTGAGCGCCTTGGTGTCGCTGGCCACGGTCAGGTGCGCGCCGAGCCCGAGGGGGCGCTGGCCGAGCGGGGTCGCGGTGGTGTTGTCGACGGCGACCACGGCGCCGGACGCCCGTGCTGCCCGCGCGACCGCGGCGATGTCGCAGACGTCCAGCTGGGGGTTGCTCGGGGTCTCCAGGAGCACGAGCCGGACGCCGTCCAGGCCGCCCTCGGCCGCCACCCGCTCGATGTCGAGCGTCGCGACGTACCCGACCTCGACGCCGAACCGGGACAGCTCCTCGGCCGCCAGCAAGCGCGTCGTGTAGTACCCGTCCGCCGGTAGCAGGACGCGATCCCCTGCCCCGGCACAGGCCATGACGACGGCGGTCAGGGCCGCCATCCCGGTGGCGAACGACAGGCAGCGGCCCCTGTCGAGCTCGCCGACGGCGGCCTCGAAGTTCCGCAGCGTCGGCTGCTCGGTGCGCGCGTAGGCGTCGGCCCCGCCCGCGCGCGGCGGCTGGTCGGCGAGGTGGAACGGCGCGGCGAACACGGGGGACGGGCGAAGCGGCGCGCCCGGGACGGCGGGGAGCTCCCCCGCGCGTACCGACCGGGTGCCGTCGCCCCAGGCCGGACCGCTCACTCGGGCTTCGCCTCCCGCGACATCATCTCCTTGACGATGCGGGCGGGATCGGCGTCCTCGTGGCAGACGCGGACGACGGCCTCGGTGATCGGGACGTCGATGCCGTGCGCCCGGGCCAGGTCGAGGACCGACCGGCAGCTCTTGACCCCCTCCGCGGTCTGCTTGGTGCTCGCCACGACCTCGGCGAGGCTCATGCCCTGGCCGAGCTTCTCCCCGAAGGTGCGGTTGCGGGACAGCGGCGAGCTACACGTCGCGACGAGGTCACCCAGGCCGGCGAGCCCGGCGAAGGTGGTCAGCTCCGCACCGAGGACCAGCCCGAGCCGGGCCGTCTCGGCCAGGCCGCGGGTGATCAGTGACGCGCAGGTGTTGTCTCCGAAGCCGAGGCCCTCGGCGATGCCCACGGCCAGCGCGATGACGTTCTTGACCGCCCCGCCGAGCTCGCAGCCGATGACGTCCGGGTTGGTGTAGGGCCGGAAGTAGGCCGTGTGGCAGGCGGCCTGCAGCAGCTCACCGCGGCCGGTGTCCGTGCAGGCGATGACCGTCGCGGCCGGCTGCTCCTCGGCAATCTCCCGGGCCAGGTTGGGGCCGGACAGGACCGCCACCCGCTCGGGCCCCGCGCCGGTCACCTCGCAGATGACCTCGCTCATCCGCCGGGTGGTGCCCAGCTCGATACCCTTCATCAGCGAGACCAGCGTCGCGTCCGCCGGCAGCAGCGGGGTCCACTGGGTCAGGTTCTCCCGCAGCGACTGCGACGGCACCGCCAGGACGACGATCTCGGCGTCCTGCAGCGCCTCGGCGGGATCGCTCGTGGCCCGGACGCCGTCGGGCAGGCGGACGCCGGGAAGGTAGTCGGTGTTCTCGCTCTTCTCGGTGATGGCCGTGGCCAGCTCGGGGCGCCGGGCGTGCAGCATCACGTCACAGCCGGCGTCGGCGAGCACCTTCGCGAACGTCGTCCCCCAGGAACCGGCACCGAAGACCGTGGCGCGGGTCATGCCGCGTTCCCCGACGCGGTTCCACCGGAGAGGTCACGCGAGGGGCGCGGATGGAAGGCCAGGGGCGCCGGCTCACCCCGGAGCTCGGCGAGCTGATCGCGCACGCGGGACATGATCAGCTCGCTGGTGTCGCGCAGCAACCGGGCATCGAGCGACCGGCCGGCCCGCAGCTCGTCGCGGACCGCGGTCAGGTCGACCGGCTCGCCGACGAGGTAGTCGGCCGGGGCGCGCAGGCGCAGCCGCAGCTTCTTGCTGTGATAGTCGTGCACCCGCTGCGGCCCCCACTGGGCCACCGGGACGACGACGGCGTCGGTGGTCAGCGCGAGCCGCGCGACGCCGGTGCTCGGCTGCATGGGCCACCAGTCCGGATCGCGGGTGACCGAACCCTCGGGGTAGATGACGATGAGGCCGCCGGCCTCGAGATCGGCCCGTGCCGCGGCCAGCGCGTCGTGTGCGTCGGCGGTGAAGCGCTTCACCGGGATCTGCCCCGCCCCGCGCAGGAGCGTGCCCGCGAAGCCCTTGAACACCGACTCCTTCGCCAGGAAGTGCGGGATCCGGCCGTTGTCGAAGACCAGCCGGCCGCAGGCGATCGGATCGAGGACGGACACGTGGTTGGCCACCACCAGCACGGGCCCCGTGGCCGGCAGCCGCTCCCCGTGGCGGTAGCGCAGCCGGAACAGCAGTGAGGCGAGCGGATAGACGACGACGATGCACGCCCACATCGCAAGGGGCAGCGGTCGGCGGGTGCGCCACTTCGACGGCCGGGCCTTCTCCGCCACGGGCCCCCTTCCCCTGTCCACAGCAGCCGGGTAGCACCGACCTCGCCGTTCCTGTGATCCTGCCCATGATCGACCCTCGCTGTCCTGCGATGTCGCACCGGGTCCCCCTGTCGGGTTGCCGGTGGACGAGCGGGTGGCGCAGGTGTGCTCACATGGGACCGTGCGCAGCTGGTCGGTCATCGTCCCGGCGAAGCGGCTCGCCGTCGCCAAGTCGCGGCTACGCCCCTTCACCGACAACCTCTCCGACGACAGCCTCTCCGGCGACCTCCGCGTCGCGCATGACGAACTGGTCCTCGCCCTCCTCGCCGACACCGTCGCCGCCGCGGTGGCCTGCCCGGCGGTCGGCTCGGTGCTGGTCGTCACCGATGACCCCGCCGCGGTGGACGTCGGCCGGGCGCTGGGCGCCCGGACGGTCGCCGACGAGCCCGGGCGCGGGCTGAACGCGGCACTGGAGCACGGGGCCCGCTTCGCCGGGGACATCAGAGGGGACATCGCCGTCGCCGCGCTTTCCTCCGATCTGCCCGCGCTGCGCCCGGAGGAGCTGGCCGCGGCCTTGCGTGCCGCCGGCGCCGCGCCCCGGTGCTTCGTGCCCGACGCGCACGGCACGGGCACCACGCTGCTCACCGCCGTGGGCACCCCGTTGGCCCCGCATTTCGGTCCCGAGTCGGCTCGGGCGCACCGCAGCAGCGGCGCCGTGGCACTGTCCGGGGACTGGCCGGGACTGGTCCAGGACGTCGATACCGAGACCGACCTGCGTGCTGCGCTGGCGCTCGGCACCGGCCCCCGGACTAGCACGCTCGCGGGCCGCTTCCGTACGGCACGATGAGCAGGTGTCCTCCACCGAGAGCGTGCCCCGGACCCGGCAACTGCCGGCCGATCGCTTCCTGAACCGCGAGCTGTCCTGGCTCGACTTCAACGCGCGCGTGCTGGAGCTCGCCGAGGACGAGAGCCTGCCGTTGCTGGAGCGGGTGAAGTTCCTCGCCATCTTCGCCAGCAACCTCGACGAGTTCTACATGGTGCGCGTCGCGGGGCTGAAGCGGCGGCAGAGCATGGGGCTGACCGTCCGCTCCCCCGACGGGCTGACCATCCGCGAGCAGCTCGAGCTGATCAGGAAGCGCACCCAGGAGCTGGTCCAGCGACAGGCGAACACGTTCCTCAAGGACATCGCCCCGAGACTGGAGGCCGAGGGCATCCGGTTCGTCCACTGGGAGGACCTCGACGAGGCCGAGACCCGCCGCCTGCGCGAGTACTTCCGCGACCAGGTCTTCCCGGTGCTCACGCCGCTGGCCGTCGACCCGGCGCACCCGTTCCCGTACATCAGCGGGCTCTCGCTCAACCTCGCCGTCATCGTGCGCGATCCCGAGACCGGGGTCTCGCACTTCGCGCGGGTCAAGGTCCCCAACAACGTCCCGCGGTTCGTGCCCGTCGGGCCGGTCGACAGCACGGCGACGTTCCTCCCCCTCGAGGACCTCATCGCCGCGCACCTGCCGCAGCTGTTCCCCGGGCTGGAAGTCGTCTCGCACCACCTGTTCCGGGTCACCCGAAACGCCGATGTCGAGGTGGAGGAGGACCGCGACGAGGACCTGCTCCAGGCGCTCGAACGCGAGCTGGCCCGCCGCCGGTTCGGTCCGGCGGTCCGCCTCGAGGTGACCGAGACGATGGACCCGCAGGTCCTGGAGGTGCTCCTGTCGGAGATGGAGATGAGGCCCGAGGACGTCCTGCAGGTGCCCGGCCTGCTCGACCTGAGCTCACTCTGGGCCCTGTACGACCTCGACCGCCCCGAGCTCAAGGACGAGCCGTTCGTCCCCGCCACACATCCCCGCCTGTCCGAGGGCGAGACGCCGAAGAGCGTGTTCGCCACCCTGCGGGAGGGCGATGTCCTGGTGCACCACCCGTACCACTCGTTCGCCACGAGCGTGCAGCGCTTCATCGAGCAGGCCGCCGCGGATCCCAACGTGCTGGCGATCAAGCAGACCCTGTACCGCACCTCCGGCGACTCCCCCATCGTCACCGCGCTGATCGAGGCTGCCGAGGCCGGCAAGCAGGTCGTCGTCCTCGTCGAGATCAAGGCGCGCTTCGACGAGGAGGCCAACATCACCTGGGCCCGTTCGCTGGAACGTGCCGGGTGCCATGTCGTCTACGGGCTGATCGGCCTCAAGACCCACTGCAAGACGGCGCTGGTCGTCCGTCGCGAGCACGGCGTGCTCCGGCGCTACTGCCACATCGGGACGGGCAACTACAACCCGAAGACCGCCCGGATCTATGAAGACCTCGGCATCCTCACCGCCGACCCGCGGGTGGGCGCCGACCTGACCGACCTGTTCAACACCCTGACCGGCTACTCGCGGCAGACGAACTACCGCATGCTGATGGTGGCCCCCCACGGCATACGCACCGGCCTGATCGAGAAGATCCGGCGCGAGGCCCGGAACGCCAGCGAGGGCAAGCCGGCCAGCATCCGGTTCAAGGTGAACTCCCTGGTGGACGAGCGGATCATCGACGCGCTCTACGAGGCGTCGTCCGCCGGTGTGACGATCGAGCTGCTGATCCGCGGGATCTGCGCGCTGCGCCCCGGCGTCCCGGGTCTGTCCGAGAACATCCGGGTGCGTTCGATCGTCGGCCGGTTCCTGGAGCACTCCCGTGCCATGAACTTCTTCAACGCCGGCGAGCCGGAGTGGTGGATCGGCAGCGCGGACCTCATGCACCGCAACCTCGACCGCCGCGTGGAGGTGCTCCTGCGGGTCTGCGACGAGACCGCCCGGCGTGAGCTCGACGACATGTTCGACCGGGCGATGGAGCCCGACATCCGGTGCTGGGAGCTCCAGGGCGACGGCAGCTGGATCCATGTCGGCGAGCGGGACTACCAGGCCGAGCTGCTCCAGCAGGTCGTCGGTGAGCTCGCTGCCTGAGCCGGTGGGCCGGGTCGTCGCGGCCGCCGGTGGCGCCCTCTGGCGACCGGGACAGGACGGGGACATCGAGACGGCGGTCGTGCACCGGCCGCGGTACGACGACTGGTCGCTGCCGAAGGGGAAGCTCGATGCCGGAGAGCACGCGCTCGAGGCCGCCGTCCGCGAGACGACGGAGGAGACGGGAGTGTCCGTCGTCGTCGGCCGGCGCAGCGTGCGGACCAGCTATCCGATCCCCGAGGGCACGAAGCGGGTCGACTACTGGCTGATGCGCGCCGTCGGCGGGGACTTCGAGCCCAACGACGAGGTCGATGAGCTCGTCTGGGTGCCTGCGACCGACGCCGCCGCACTGTGCTCGCACGAGCAGGACCGCACCGTTCTGGCGGACCTGTGCCGGACCGACGTCCCGCGGGCCCCGACCCTGCTGCTCGTGCGGCACGCCCACGCGGGCAGCCGGCAGGAGTGGCGCGGCCGCGACGAGGAGCGCCCGCTGGACGGGCGCGGCTGGGCGCAGGCGCGCCGGCTGGCGGAGGTGCTGCCGCTCTTCCGGCCGACGGCCATCCTGTCGGCCGAACCGGTGCGGTGCCGCCAGACGGTCGAACCGCTCGCCGAGCGGCTCGGGCTGGAGATCGGCTCGCTGCCGGAGCTCGGCGAGGAGGAGTTCGGGGCTGATCCGCAGGCGGGCCTGAACGCCGTGCAGCGGCTGCTGGAGCCGCGGACCGAGCCCGGCGTCACCGTGGTGTGCAGCCAGGGCGGGGCGATCCCGTCGGTGCTCATGGCTCTGGGCGTGACCTGGTCGGGCAACCGGCCCTACCCGCCGGCGGCCAAGGGCAGCGTCTGGGCGCTGGGCGGCCGGCCCGGGGCCCTCGCCGCGGACTACTACCGCAACTTCGACCCTGACCCCGACGCACCCCGGCCGACCGGTTCTAGATGACCGGAAGAGCCTTCGGGAGCCACGGCGCGCGCGTCGCCTCGTAGCTCTGGACGTCGCTCATGTGCCGCTCGGTCAGACCGACGTCGTCGAGCCCCTCCAGCAACCGCCAGCGGGTGTACTCGTCGATCTCGAACGGGACCGTCGTACCTCCGTACCGGACCTCGTTCGCCTGCAGGTCGACTGTCACCGGCGTAGCCGGATCGGCCTCGATCGCCGCCCACAGCGCCTCGACCTCGGCCTGCGGGAGGACGACGGTCAGCAGACCGGACTTGGTCGAGTTGTTCCGGAAGATGTCGGCGAACCGCGAGCTGATGACAGCCCGGAAGCCCCCGTCCATCAGCGCCCAGACCGCGTGCTCACGCGAGGAGCCGGTGCCGAAGTCCGGCCCTGCCACGAGGACCGAGGCGTCGGCGTACTGCGGCTGGTTGAGCACGAAGTCCGGCTCGTTGGTGCGCCAGGCGACGAACAGGCCGTCCTCGAAGCCGCTGCGGGTGATCCGCTTGAGGTACTCGGCCGGGATGATCTGGTCGGTGTCGACGTTGCTGCGGCGCAGCGGGGCCGCGGTGCCGGTGTGCGTGGTGAAGGCGTCCATGGCTGCTCAGACTCCAAGCTGGGGCGGAGGGGCGGGTGGTCAGACCGTCTCGAGGTCTGCGGGCTGCTGGAGGTCCGCAGGCGCGGTGAGCTTCCCGGTCAGGGCGGTGGCGGCGGCCACGGACGGCGACACCAGGTGCGTGCGCCCGCCCTTGCCCTGGCGCCCCTGGAAGTTGCGGTTACTGGTCGACGCCGACCGCTCGCCCGGCTTGAGCTGGTCGGGGTTCATGCCCAGGCACATCGAGCAGCCCGCGCCGCGCCACTCGGCGCCGGCGTCCAGGAACACCTGGTCCAGGCCCTCGGCCTCGGCCTGCGCCTTGACGCCGACGGAACCGGGAACGACGAGCATGCGGGTGTCCGGGTCGATGCGCCGGCCGCGTAGCAGCTCGGCGGCCACCCGCAGGTCCTCGATCCGGCCGTTGGTGCACGAGCCGAGGAAGACGGTGTCGACCTTGATGTCGCGCAGCGGTGTGCCGGCGGTCAGGCCCATGTAGGCCAGCGCCTGCTCGACGTCGCGCCGCTCGTCCTCGTCGGCGAAATCGGCCGGGTCGGGGACGCTGCCCGTCAGCGGCAGGCCCTGGCCGGGGTTGGTGCCCCAGGTGACGTACGGCGTCAGCGACGCGGCGTCGATGTGCACCTCGCGGTCGAAGACGGCGCCCTCGTCGGTGCGCAGGGTCGACCAGTACTCGACCGCGGCGTCCCAGTCAGCCCCTGTGGGTGCATGGGGCCGGCCCTGTAGAAAATCGAAAGTGACCTGGTCGGGAGCAATCAGCCCCGCCTTGGCGCCGGCCTCGATCGACATGTTGCAGATGGTCATCCGGGCCTCCATCGAGAGCTTTTCGATGGCGCTGCCTCGGTACTCGATCACGTGGCCCTGGCCGCCGCCGGTGCCGATCTGCGCGATCACGGCGAGGATGATGTCCTTCGCCGAGACGCCCGCCGGCAGCTCGCCGTCCACGGTCACGGCCATCTGCTTGGGCTCGTACTGCGGCAGGGTCTGGGTGGCCAGCACGTGCTCGACCTCGCTGGTGCCGATGCCGAAGGCCAGCGCGCCGAAGGCGCCGTGCGTGGACGTGTGGCTGTCGCCGCAGACGATCGTCATGCCGGGCTGGGTGAGGCCGAGCTGCGGGCCGATGACGTGCACGATGCCCTGGTCGCGGTCGCCCATCGGGGCCAGCCGGATGCCGAACTCGGCGGCGTTCCTGCGCAGCGCGTCGACCTGCGCACGGCTGATCGGGTCGGCGATCGGCGCGAGGATGTCCAACGTCGGGACGTTGTGGTCCTCGGTCGCCATCGTGAGGTCCGGACGGCGCACCGTGCGGCCCGCGGCCCGGAGCCCGTCGAATGCCTGGGGGCTGGTCACCTCGTGGACGAGGTGCAGGTCGATGTAGAGCAGGTCGGGCTCGCCCGTGGTGCTGCGCACCACGTGAGCCTCGTAGACCTTCTCCGCCAGGGTCTTCGGCACGGCTGGGGTCCTCTCACTGGCCATCATTTCCCATCCCAACATGTGGGATGAGAGTATTGCTGTATGGGACAGCCTAACCCCGTTGCCGTTCTCGACAAAGCGGTGGCCATTCTTTCCGCCGTCGCGGCCGAGCCGGCCACCCTTGCCGAGCTCGTGGAGCGCACCGGCCTGCCCCGCGCGACCGCGCACCGGCTGGCGGTGGCACTGGAAGGTCACCGGCTGGTCCGGCGCACCGAGGCCGGCTCATGGGCCCCCGGCCCCGCACTCGCCGAGCTCGCCCGCAGCACCGGCGATCTCGGCGAGATCGCCGGCCGGCACCTGGTCGCCCTGCGCGACGTCAGCGGGGAGAGCGCCCAGTTCTACGTCCGGGACGGCGCAGCCCGCGTCTGCGTGGCTGCGGCCGAGCGCGCCAGCGGGCTGCGCGACACCGTGCCGGTCGGCGCCCGGCTGCCGATGACAGCCGGATCGGCGGCCCACGCCCTGCTCGCCTTCACCCCGGCAGAGGAGGTGACGCGGCTCCTGCCGTCGGCCAGTTTCACCGCCCGCACCCTGCTCGAGGTGCGCCGCCGCGGCTGGGCGCACAGCGTGGCCGAGCGCGAGCCGGGGGTCGCCTCGCTGTCGGCCCCCGTCCGTGACGCAGCGGGCACCGTGCTCGGGGCCGTCTCCATCTCCGGCCCGGTGGACCGGCTGGGCCGGCGGCCGAGCCCGGAGATCATCGGTGCCGTGCTGGACGCGGCGGCGGCGATCTCCCGGGCGGCCCGGTGACCTGTTCGAACCGTATCGACGGGTCGCCCGGAGGGCCGGTGGCGGTGCCGCTAGCTGCCGGTCGACTCGATCGTCGTGGGATCGACGACGATAGGTCGCAGCCGCGACCACAGCGCGAAGCCGGCCGCCACGACGATCATGACGACTCCGGCCCAGAGGGTGGCGTTGAGACCGCCGGTCTTGGCTGTGGCGGCGTCCGGGTCGACGATCCCGTACACACCGAGGACGACGCCGTAGAAGCCGATCAGTGCGGCGATGACGTTGCGGACGTCGAAGGCGCCGGCAGCGTGGGTGCCCTTCATGCTCGGATCGGTGTCGCTCATCTCGGGCTCCTTCAGCGGAAGATCACGTTGAGCACGATGACCATGGCCAGCGAGATGCCGGCCAGCGTGACCGGCGCGCGATACCAGGGCAGCCGGTCGGCGTCCGGGTCGGTGCGGTCCCGCTTGGGCGTCTCGGAGTAGACCAGCCCGGCGAGTTCCCCGGCCGGCTTCGGCTCGGTGACGAGAGTGACCAGCACGCTGACCAGGACGTCGACGACGAACGCGGTAGCCGCCGCGACGAACGCCCCACCCTGCCCCGGCAGGTTCCACACACCCGTGTTGACCAGGACGAAGACGGCGACGGCGGACAGCGTGCCCGACACCAGGCCGGTCCAGCCCGCCGTCGGGGTCATGCGCTTCCAGAACATGCCGAGGATGAACGTGGCGAACAGCGGGGCGTTGAAGAAGCCGAAGAGGGTCTGCAGGTAGTCCATGAGGTTGCTGTAGCCGGCAGCGATCAGCGCCGTCCCGATGGCCACGACGGTCGCGCCGACCGTCGCCCAGCGGCCCACCTTCAGGTAGTAGCCGTCGGGTCGGTCCTTCTTCACGTACTGCTGCCACAGGTCGTAGCTGAAGACGGTGTTGAACGCCGAGATGTTCGCCGCCATCCCGGCCATGAAGGCGGCCAGCAGGCCGGCGATCGCGATGCCCAGCAGCCCGTTGGGCATGACGTCGCGGATCAACCCCAGGAGTGCCTCGTTGTAGGTGAGCGGGCTGCTCTGGCCGGCCTTCAGCTTCTCGATCTCGGGGACCAGGACGGCGGCGATCATGCCGGGGATGACGACGAGGAACGGGATGAACATCTTCGGGAAGGACCCGATGATCGGCGTGCTGCGGGCAGCCGAGATGGACGAGGTCGCCATGGCCCGCTGCACCTCGACGAAGTTCGTCGTCCAGTAGCCGAAGGACAGCACGAAGCCGAGCCCGAAGACGATGCCGAGAACCGACAGGACGGGATTCTGGAACCCCGACAGCGTGGTCGCCGGCCACGAGGTGAGCTGGTCCCCGGCGCCGCCGGGACCGGCGCGCACCTTGTCGATCAGCCCGCTGACACCGCCCACGCGGTGCAGACCGATCAGAGTCAGGGGCAGCAGGGCCGCCACGATGACGAAGAACTGCAGGACCTCGTTGTAGATGGCCGCCGAGAGCCCACCGAGGGTGATGTAGCTCAGCACGACCGCCGCGGCGATGATCAGCGATACCCACAGCGGCCAGCCGAGCAGCGCGTTGACGATCGTGGCGAGCAGGAACAGGTTGATTCCGGCGATGAGTACCTGGGCGACGGCGAAGCTGATCGCGTTGACCAGGTGCGCTCCGGTGCCGAACCTCCGGCGCATGAACTCCGGGACGCTGCGGACCTTCGACCCGTAGTAGAAGGGCATCATCACCACGCCCAGGAAGAGCATGGCCGGGACCGCGCCGATCCAGAAGTAGTGCATCGTGGCCATGCCGTACTGCGCGCCGTTCGCCGACATGCCGACGATCTCGACCGCGCCGAGGTTGGCAGAGATGAACGCCAGCCCCGTGACCCACGCCGGCAGCGAGCGGCCGGACAGGAAGAAGTCCAGGCTGTCGGACACCCGCCGCCGGGCGGCGAAGCCGATCAGCAGGACGACGGCGAAGTAGGCGACCACCAGCAGGTAGTCGACGAACGTCGCATTCAGCCTCAGCGAATTCACGGCGCTCCTCAGGGCTCCTCAGGCGATCCGTCGGGCTCCGGCCGACGGGACGACGTCGAATGTGCGCGGCGCGACGAAGCCCTCGCGGGCGAAGCGCTCCCCGACGGCGGCCGCGACCGCCGTTGCCCGGTCGCGGTCGACCAGCACCACTGCACTGCCGCCGAAGCCACCGCCGACCATGCGTGCGCCGTGGGCACCTGCTCGGACCGCGGCCTCGACGCACGCATCGAGCTCGGGGGTGGAGATCTGGAAGTCGTTCCGCAGGGACGCATGACCGGCGGTCAGCACCGGTCCGATGCCCCGCGGGTCCGCGCTCCCGCGCAGGATGTCGGTCACCTCGAGGACGCGGGCGTTCTCGGTGACGATGTGCCGCGCGCGGCGTAGGAGCACTCCGTCGCCGCCGTCGTCCAGCGCCGCCAGGCCCGCGACGTCGGTCACGTCGCGGAGGGCCGGGACCCCCAGCCGGGCGGCGGCTGCCTCGCACTCCCGGCGCCGGTCGCCGTAGCCGCCGTCGGCGTGGGTGTGCGACGTGCCGGTGTCGACGACCAACAGCTCCAGTCCGGCCGCGGCGAGGTCGAGGGGCACCTGCTCGGTCCGTCGCTCGCGGGTGTCGAGGAACAGTGCGTTGCCGGCGGTGCACAGCAGGGACGCCGACTGGTCGAGGATGCCCGTCGGTGCGCCGACGAAGTCGTTCTCCGACCGGCGGGCCAGTTCGACCAGATCGGACCGGGTCAGCCCCGGGGCGACGAGGTCGCTCAGCGCGAGCGCGACGGAGCAGGTCAGCGCGGCCGACGACGACAGCCCGGCGCCCACCGGGACGTCGGTGTCGACCAGCAGGCTGACGCCCCCGGCCAGCCGGTCCTTCAGGCCCTCGACCACGCCGGCCGGGTAACCCGCCCAGCCGTCGGGCCGCCCGGGAGCCAGCTCGTCGATGCTGAGCTCGACGACCCCGGTGTCGCCCTGGAGCGAGGCCAGTGCGATGCGGCCGTCGGTGCGCCGCGCGACCGCCGCACGGGTGGTGTGCGGCAGGGCTACGGGCAGCACGTAGCCGTCGTTGTAGTCGGTGTGCTCGCCGATGACGTTGACCCGGCCCGGCGCCGCCCAGACCCCCTCGGGCTCGGTGCCGAAGCGGTCGATGAAGGCCCGCCGCGCTCGCGCGGCCGACTCCGCGTCGGTGGGTACCTCGCCGGCGCTCACTCCACGACCACGCTTCGGAGCTGCTCGGCGACGTCCTCGGGGTTCGTGTCGGTGATGAAGGCCCCCATCCCGGACTCCGACCCGGCCAGGTACTTCAGCTTGCCGGGTGCGCGCCGCAGCGAGAACAGCTGCAGGTGCAGCCACCAGTCCTCGCGCCCGTCGTTCACCGGTGCCTGATTCCACGACGCGATGTAGGGCATCGGGGTGTCGAAGCGGCGGGCGAACCGGGCGAGCACGTCGAGGTAGAGCTCGACGAAGGCGTCCCGCTCGGCGTCGGTGAGGGCGGGCAGGTCGGGCACCTTGCGGGTCGGGAAGAACTGCACCTCGTAGGGCCAGCGGGTGGCGGCCGGGACGAAGGCCGTCCAGTGCTCGTTGGCGGCGACCACCCGCGGGCCGCGACGTTCGGCATCGACCAGGTCCGCGAACAGGTCCCGCCCGGTTGCCTCCCGGTGCCGCCGGACGGAGGCGAGCACCTTCTCCGCCCGGGGGGTGACGTAGGGATAGGCGTAGATCTGCCCGTGCGGGTGAGTGAGGGTGACCCCGATCTCCTGGCCGTGGTTCTCGAAGACGAAGACCTGCTCCACACCCTCGAGACCGCTGAGCTCGGCGGTGCGCTCCGCCCATGCGTCCACGACGAGTCGGGCGCGCTCGGGGCCGAGCTCGGCGAACACGCGGTCGTGCTCACTGGTGAAGCAGACGACCTCGCAGCGGCCGTAGCCCGGCCGCAGCTCGGTCAGCGGCGAACCGGGGGCCGTCGGCGGGACGTCCCGGTCGACCCCGACGGCCAGCGACGGGAAGCGGTTCTCGAAAACGACGACCTGGTAGTCGTGCTCCGGGATCTCGCTGGCGCGATCCGGCGTGGACGGGCACAGGGGGCACTGGTCGGCCGGCGGCAGGAACGTCCGGGTCTGCCGGTGCGAGGCGATGACCACCCACTCCCCCAGCAGCGCGTCGTAGCGCAGCTGGGAGCGGGTGCCGACCGACGGTAGTTCACGCGTGTCGACGGCGGTGCGCTCCACCGGCTCACGGTCGAAGTAGAGGATCTCCCGGCCGTCAGCCAGCCGACGACTGGTTCTGATCACAACCGGACGTTATCTCCCGTGGTGATCTTGCGGCCACTCGACTCCAGGGACGGCGAGAGCCCCCGACCGGCTCGGTCGGGGGCTCTCGCGCGACGTAGCCCCGAAGGGATTCGAACCCTCGCTACCGCCGTGAGAGGGCGGCGTCCTGGGCCGCTAGACGACGGGGCCGTGCGTCGCCAGTCTGCCACGACCGCCCGCCGGACAGTGTGCGGGGTCGACGTGCCGAAGACGGCGAGAGCCCCCGACCGGCTGGGTCGGGGGCTCTCGCGCGGCGTAGCCCCGAAGGGATTCGAACCCTCGCTACCGCCGTGAGAGGGCGGCGTCCTGGGCCGCTAGACGACGGGGCCGTGCACTGATGTGGTGCTGTGCGCTGGGGTACCAGGACTCGAACCTAGACTAACGGAACCAGAAACCGTCGGGCTGCCAATTACCCCATACCCCATGGGCAGCGCCTCGCGGCGCCGCAGCAGACGATACCCGACGGGTGGGCGGAGGGTGGCAGCACCCCGGGTCGGCGGGTCAGCTCGCCGGGGCGGACAGGGGGCCGGCACGGTGCCGTAGATCCAGCGCGGGCGTCAGCAACTCCGGGCGCAGGCGCGCCCGCGACCGGGCGACGAGCACGACGTAGCCGGTGAGCGCCACCAGCGTGGTCAGCAGGCCCAGCAGGCCGATGCCGCCCGAGGTGTCCTGCCCGCCCGAGCCGTCGTCCAGCGCGCCCGCCAGGACGAAGACCAGCACGTTGTTCACCGCGTGCAGCGCGATCGCCGCCTCCAGGCCCCCGGTCAGCCACACGACCGCCGAGGCGGCCAGGCCGACCGCGAACCGGTCCAGGAACGTGCTGAGGTCGGTGGGGCCGTGCGCCGCCGAGAACAGCGCCGCCGTCACCACCGCCGCGACCACGGCACCCGCGACCGGCGCGCGCACCCACCCGGCGATGGCCTGGCTCAGGTAGCCGCGGAAGACGTATTCCTCCGCCGCCGCCTGCAGCGGAGTCGTGAGCAAGACCACGACCAGGAGCCAGCCGAAGGCATGAACCGGACCCGTCGCCGGATGCGGCCCGGCGGCGAGCCCGAGCAGCACGGACCCGCCGATCGCCACGCCCAGAGTGGCCAGGGCGCGCAGCGTGAACGGCAGGAACAGCCGCGGGCGGAGGTGGCCGAGGACCGAGGACGACCAGCCGATCTTCATGCCGTGCACGACGGCCCAGACCATCCAGACGCACGGGATCGCGACGATCAGCGAGACGTTGACGAACAGCAGGACCCACGGGTCGGTGAGGTCCTGCAGCGCCAGGTCGGGCAGCGCGCCCAGGCCGGCGCCGGAGGCGAGTACGCCGAGCAGCCCGAGCACCGCGGCGAGAACGTTCAGCACCAGGTAGACGACGCCGAACAGCAGCAGCCCCAGCAGCGGCCGCCACCAGCCCCAGTCCCGCGAGCGCATCGCGAGCAGGAACGGCTGGGGGACGTCGAACGGCGGCGTCCCCGGCGGTGGCGCCCACCGGAGGTGGGCCGGCGGCGGGTACCAGGCCGGAGGAGGCGGGTACCAGCCCTGCGGCGGGTAGCCGGCCTGCGGCGGGTGCCACATGGGTGGCGGCTGCGGGTACCACCCCGGTCCGGGACTCCGCGTCGGCGGCGGGCCGGCGTACGGCTCCTCGGCGGAACCGGTCATCCGGCCGGGCGGGCCGCCAGCGTCCGGGCGGCCTCGAGGCGGGCCAGCGTGCGCTCCCGGCCGAGCAGCTCGATCGACTCGTACAGCGGCGGGGACACGGTGCGGCCGCTGACCGCCACCCGCACCGGCCCGAACGCCTGTCGCGGCTTGCGGCCCAGCCCCTCGACCAGCGCTGCCTTGAGGACCTCCTCGATGGATGCGGCCGACCAGTCGGGCAGGTCCCGCAGGGCGCTCTCTGCCGCATCGAGCACCTCGGCGTCCTCCGGCCGCAGATTCTTCGCGGCCGCGGCCTCGTCGATCTCGACGTCGTCGACGAACAGGAACCCGAGCAGGCCGACGGCGTCGGAGAGCACGATCATCCGCTCCTGGGCCAGCGGGGCGATCGCCTCGAGCACGCGGCGCTGCTCGTCGGACGGCGGATCGCTGACCAGGCCGGCCGCCGCGAGGAAGGGGATCACTCGGGAGACGAAGTCGTCGACGGGCAGCGCCCGCAGGTGCGTCGCGTTGATCGCCTCTGCCTTCTTCAGGTCGAAGCGGGCCGGGTTGGCACTCACGCGGGTGACGTCGAAGGCCTCGACCATCTCCTCCATCGTGAAGATGTCGCGGTCGTCCGCGATCGACCAACCCAGCAGCGCCAGGTAGTTGGCGAACGCCTCGGGCAGGAACCCGCGCTGCCGGTAGATGTCGATGTTGGACTGCGGGTCGCGCTTGGACAGCTTCTTGTTGCCCTCACCGGTCACGTACGGGAGGTGCCCGAACCGCGGGGTCCCGGAGGCGACGCCGATATCGGTGAGCGCGGCGTAGAGGGCCAGCTGGCGCGGTGTGGAGGGCAGCAGATCCTCCCCGCGGAGGACGTCGGTGATGCCCATGAGCGCGTCGTCGACCGGGTTGACGAAGGGATACAGCGGCACTCCGTTGGCGCGGACCAGCACGAAGTCGGGCACCGAGCCCGCAGCGAAGCGGATCTCCCCCCGGACGAGGTCGTTCCACACGAGGTCCTCGTCGGGCATCTTCAGCCGCAGCACCGGCTCGCGGCCCTCGGCCCGGAACGCGGCCTTCTGCTCGTCGGTGAGGAACCGGTCGTAGTTGTCGTAGCCGAGCTTGGGGTCCTGCCCGGCCGCCAGTCGGCGGGCGTCGACCTCCTCGTTGGTCGAGAAGGACTCGTAGGCGTGCCCGGAGGCCAGGAGCTTCGCCGCGACGTCGCGGTAGATGTCGTGCCGCTCCGACTGCCGGTAGGGGCCGTGCGGGCCGCCGACCTCGGGGCCCTCGTCCCAGTCCAGCCCCAGCCAGCGCATGGAGTCGAGCAGGTGCCGGTAGGACTCCTCGGAGTCGCGCGTGGCGTCGGTGTCCTCGATGCGGAAGACGAGCGTGCCGCCGTTGTGCCGGGCGTGCGCCCAGTTGAACAGCGCCGTCCGCATCAGCCCGACGTGGACCATCCCCGTCGGCGACGGGCAGAAGCGGGCGCGGATCGTCGGCGGCGTGGTGGGCGGGGAAGGATGCGCACTCATCGGGAACCCCCCGCGGTCGAGACGGCGTCGGCCGCCGCCACGCTGTTGGTCAGCGTGCCCAGGCCCTCGATCGTGATGTCGACGCGCTGGCCGGGCCGGATGGGGCCGACGCCGGACGGAGTGCCGGTCAGCACGACGTCCCCGGGCAGCAGCGTCATGATCTGCGAGATGTAGGAGATCAGGGTGGGGACGTCGAAGATCAGCTGACTCGTGCGGCCCTGCTGACGCAGCTCGCCGTCGACCGTGCAGGTGATCTCGAGGTCGGCCGGGTCGAGGCCGAGGCCGGGCAGGTCGGTCTCGATCCAGGGTCCGATCGGGCAGAACGAGTCGAAGCCCTTGGCGCGGGTCCATTGCCCGTCGCGCTTCTGGAAGTCCCGCTCGGTCACGTCGTTGCCGATCGTGTAGCCGAAGATGCTGGCACCGGCCTGCTCAGGGGTCACGTGCCGGGCACCGCGAGCCCCGATGACGACGGCCAGCTCCGCCTCGTGGTGCACGTTCGTGCTGCCCGGTGGGATGCGGATGGCGTCGGCGGGGCCGATCACCGCCGTCGACGGCTTGAGGAAGAGCAGGGGCTCCTTGGGAGCGTCCCCGGTGTTCATCTCCGCGACGTGGGCGGCGTAGTTCTTGCCCACGCCGACCACCTTGCTGGGCAGGATCGGTGAGAGCAGCCGGACGTCGGCCTGGGCGAACCGGGCGCCGGTGAAGGAGATCTGGCCGAAGGGGTGCCCGTCGATCTGGGCGACCTGGCCGTCCCCGTCGAGAACGCCGAAGGACATGCCCTGAGGGGAGGCGAAACGAACGATGCGCACGGGTCGAGGCTAGTCGGCGGCCTCACCGGCGCCGTCCGCCCTACCGTGACCGACGTCTGCCCGCTGTGCCGCTGCCTCGGGCCGCCGCGCGCGGCCGTCAGTCCTGCGCATCCGGATGGCGCAGGACGGCGTAGGCGAGCGCGTCGACCAGCGCGTGCCACGAGGCCTCGACGATGTTGGCGTGAACGCCGACCGTGGTCCACTCCCCCACCCCGTCGGTCGTGTCGATGAGCACCCGCGTGGTGGCGCTGGTGCCGCCCTTCCAACCGAGGATGCGGACCTTGTAGTCGGCCAGCGAGACCTGGGACAGCTGCGGGTAGCGGCCGACCAGCGCCTGGCGCAGCGCGTTGTCCAGGGCATTGACCGGCCCGTTGCCCTCGGCGGTGCTGATCATCCGTTCCCCGTCGACGTGCACCTTGACCGTCGCCTCGCTGACGACGACGCCGTTGCCCCAGTGCTCGACCGAGGTCTTGTAGCTCTCCAGCTCGAACAGCGGCCGGGGGGCGTCGGGGAGCTGGGCGCGCAGCATCAGCTCGAACGAGGCATCGGCGGCCTCGAAGGACCAGCCGTCGGCCTCCAGGACCTTCACCTGGTCGACGACCCGGCCGATCGCGTCGCCCTGCCCGGCGAGGTCGACCCCGAGCTCGCGCCCCTTCAGCTCGACCGACGCGCGGCCGGCCATCTCGGTCACCAGGATCCGCATGTCGTTGCCGACCACCGAGGGATCGAGGTGGTTGTAGAGCTCCGGGCTGACCTTGATGGCGCTGGCGTGCAGCCCGGCCTTGTGCGCGAACGCAGACGCGCCGACGAAGGGCTGGTGGTCATCAGGGGCGATGTTGGCCAGCTCCGCGATGGCGTGGCTCACCCGCTGCAGCTCGGGCAGGCACTCGGCCGGCACGACCGGGAGCCCCATCTTGGTGACCAGGTTGCCGATCAGCGCGAAGGTGTCGGCGTTGCCCGCCCGCTCGCCGTAGCCGTTGGCGGTGCCCTGCACGTGGGTCACGCCGGCCTCGACGGCGGCCAGCGAGTTGGCGACCGCGCAGCCGGTGTCGTCCTGGCAGTGGATCCCGAGCCGCCCGCTCACGCGGGAGCGGACATCGGCCACCACGCGGCCCACCCCCATCGGCAGCATGCCGCCGTTGGTGTCGCACATGACGCCCACCTCGGCGCCGGCGGCGAAGGCGGCCTCCAGCACCTGCACGCCGTAGTCGGGGTCGTGCAGGTACCCGTCGAAGAAGTGCTCGCAGTCCAGGAACACCCGGCGGCCGTGGGCGACGAAGAACGACACCGTGTCGGTCACCATCGCCAGGTTCTCCTCCAGCGTCGTCCGCAGCGCGTCCCGGACGTGCCGGACGTCGGACTTGGCCACCAGGCAGACCACCGGCGTCTCGGCGTCGAGCAGGGCCCGCACCTGCGGGTCGTCCTCCACCTGCACGCCGGCCTTCCGGGTGGCGCCGAAGGCCACCAGCTGGGCGTGCTGGAGTTTGAGCTCGGTGCGCGCCCGGGCGAAGAACTCGGTGTCCTTCGGCAGGGCGCCCGGCCAGCCGCCCTCGATGAACCCCACGCCGATCTCGTCCAGCAGCCGGGCGACGGCGAGCTTGTCGGCGACGGAGTAGCTGACGCCCTCTCGCTGGGCGCCGTCGCGCAGGGTGGTGTCAAAGACGTGGAAGTCGGTGTCGGTGGCCACGAGGTGCTCCTGGTACGGATCGGCGGGTCGTTCCCGGAAAACAAAAAGACCCCCCGGATACGGGAGGTCTGCGCGCAGTAGGGAACGGACTGCGCGCTAGGCGATAATGATCGTGTCGTTGGCGAACATCGGGATTGAGTAAAGCACGTCCCTCCCGATGCGCGGCCACGACCGGTGCCGGATCGGGTGAACGTCACGTCCGGCGACGGGGACCCCCCGTTCGACCGAGACTCAGGTGCCACTCACAGCGGGCGCCGTGGCCTCGACTGCCTGAAGGACGAGCTGTGTCGCGGCCTCGGGCCGCGACACCATCGAGGCGTGTGAGGCCGGCACCTCCACGATCGTCGCGTTCGCGCGCTCGGCCATGAACCGCTGGGTCGCCGGTGGGATCGCCTTGTCCTCGGTGCCGAGCAGGTACCAGCACGGGAGGGTCTTCCAGGCCGGCGGCCCTGAGGGTGCGCCGAACGCGGCACCGCTCCACGGTCGCTGGGTCGCGGCCATGACGTCCGACGTGGCGCGGTCGACGTCGGCGGCGAAGGCCGCGTGGAACGCCTCGGGGTCGAGGTAGAGGTCGGCGCCCTCGCTCCCGTCCTGGCCGGTGAACGGCACGGGCCTGATCGCGGGCCCCACGAGGCTGCCTTCGTACTTCTCCAAGAGCTGCTGGATGGTCTCGCCCTCGTCGGGCATCCACCCGTTGAAGTAGACGAGCGCCTTGACCCGGTCGTTGCCGGTCGCGGCGGCAGAGATGACCGCGCCGCCGTAGGAGTGGCCGACGAGCACGACGGGACCGGTCAGGCTCCGCAGGAAGTCGGCGAGGTAGGTCGCGTCGCCAGGAAGCCCGCGCAGCGGGTTGGCGAACCCGATCGCGCGGAATCCCCGTTCCTGCAGGGCGCGGATCTCGCGGTCGAACCCGGTGGCGTCGGCCCAGGCGCCGTGAACGAGGACGATGGTCGGCTTGGTGTCGGGCTGCGTGGCCATGTCAGCTCCGTGCCTGCGGGTCGGGATCTGCCGTGCGCGACGCTCCTCCCTTCCGCAGCGTGCCGCCAAGAGTCATTCGTCCGTCTCGCCTACCTGGCCCCACTCGAGCACGGATGACACGCTCGGGGAAATGCCGGCTCAGCCGCTGGCCAGCGCGGCCAGGCGGTCGCCGACGTCGCTCGTGCGCACAGGGGCCTTCGGGTCCCGGGTCGAGAGGTCGAACGCGACGGCAGCGTTCACCTTCCTGGCCTGCTCGCCGCGGCCGAGGTGCTCGAGCAGCAGGCCCACCGAGAGCACTGCGGCGGTCGGGTCGGCCAGACCCTGCCCGGCGATGTCCGGGGCAGACCCGTGCACCGGCTCGAACATGCTCGGGTTGGTGCCGGAGACGTCGAGGTTGCCGCTGGCGGCGAGCCCGATGCCGCCCGTGACGGCCGCGGCGATGTCGGTGACGATGTCGCCGAAGAGGTTGTCGGTCACGATCACGTCGTAGCGGCCCGGGTCGGTGATGAAGAACATCGAGGCGGCGTCCACGTGCTGGTAGGCGACGGTCACCTCGGGGAACTCGTCGGCGATCTCCTCGACCGTCCGCGACCACAGACCGCCGGCGTGGGTCAGCACGTTGGTCTTGTGGATGAGCGTGAGGTGCTTGCGCGGCCGGCTGACAGCCCGCTCGAAGGCGTAGCGGACGACGCGCGCCACGCCGAACGCGGTGTTGAGGCTGACCTCGGTGGCGATCTCCTGCGGGGTGTCCTTGCGCAGGACGCCGCCGTTGCCGACGTAGGGCCCCTCGGTGCCCTCCCGGATGCAGAGCATGTCGACCGGTCCGGGGTCGGCCAGCGGGCTGGTGACGCCGTCGAACAGCTTGGCCGGGCGCAGGTTCACGTGGTGGTCGAGCTCGAAGCGCAGTCGCAGCAGCAGTCCGCGCTCGAGGATGCCCGGTGGCACGCCGGGGTCACCGACCGCACCGAGCAGGATCGCGTCGTGCTGGCGCAGCTCGTCGAGCACCGTGTCGGGGAGCAGTTCGCCCGTCCGCTGCCACCGTGCGGCCCCGAGGTCGTACGGGGTGGTCTCGACGTCGGGGACGACCTCGCGGAGGACCTTCAGCCCTTCGGCCACCACCTCCGGGCCGATTCCGTCTCCAGGGATCACTGCCAGGCGCATGAGCACGAACCCTAGGTCAGCGGTGGTTGAGGTCGGCAGCCCGGGCCTCGCGGGCGCCGATCCGGCCGGCGATCTCCGCGAGCAGCTCAGGCGGGACGGGGCTGTCTACGGTGACGGCCATGAGGGCCTCCCCGCCGCGGTTGGTCCGGCTGACCTGGGCGCCGGCGATGTTGATGCCGGCCTCACCGAGCGCCGCACCGACGGTGCCCACGACACCGGGCCGGTCGTCGTAGATGAAGAACAGCAGGTACGCGCTGAGATCGAGGTCCATGGCGAAGCCCTGCACCTCGGTCAGCTTGGGCACCTGGTTCTTGCCGAACAGCGTGCCGGAGACGGTGACCTCGGCACCGTCGGCCATGGCGCCACGAACGCTCAGCAGGTTCCGGTAGTCGGGGCTCTCGACATCGCTGGAGAGGCCGACCTCGAGGCCGCGCTGGTCGGCCAGCAGCGGCGCGTTCACGTAGGTCACCTGCTCCTCGACGACGTCCGAGAAGACGCCCTTGAGGACGGCGAGCTGGACGACGGAGACGTCGAACTCGGCGATCTTGCCGCGCACCTCGACGTTCACCGACTGGGCCAGACCGCCGGCGACCGCGGTGAAGACGCGGCCGAGCTTCTCGGCCAGGGGCAGCCCGGGGCGCACGTCCTCGGCGACGAGGCCACCGGCCTGGACGTTCACCGCGTCGGGGACGAACTCGCCCTCGAGCGCCAGCCGGACCGACCTGGCCACCGCGGTGCCGGCCTTGTCCTGGGCCTCGGTCGTGGACGCGCCCAGGTGCGGGGTGACGACCGTGTTCGGCAGGCCGAACAGCGGGCTGTCCGTGCTCGGCTCCTTGGCGTACACGTCGATGCCGGCGGCGCCGACCTGACCGGACTTCAGGGCGTCGGCGAGCGCCGCCTCGTCGATCAGGCCCCCCCGCGCGGCGTTGACCACGATGACGCCGCGCTTGGTGCTCGCCAGCTCCGCCGCGCCGATCATCCCGAGGGTCTCGGGCGTCTTCGGCAGGTGGATGGTGATGAAGTCCGACTCGCGGAGCAGTTCCTCCAGCGACACGAGGCGGACGCCGAGCTGAGCGGCGCGGCCCGGCTGGATGTAGGGGTCGTAGGCGATGAGCGAGACCCCGAACGCGGCGAGCCGCTGGGCGACCAGGACCCCGATCCGGCCGAGACCGACGACGCCCACGGTCTTGTCGGTCACCTCGACGCCCATGAACTTCGACCGCTTCCACTGACCCTCGCGCAGCGACGCGTCGGCCGCGGGGATCTGCCGCGCGGCGGCGAGCAGCAGCGCGACGGCGTGCTCGGCCGCGCTGACGATGTTCGACGTGGGCGCGTTGACGACCATGACGCCGCGCTCGGTAGCGGCCCCGACGTCCACGTTGTCCAGCCCGATCCCCGCGCGGGCGACGACCCGGAGGTTCGGTGCGGCGGCGAGGGCCTCCGCGTCGATCTGGGTCGCGCTGCGGATCATGACCGCTGCCGCGTCGGCGAGGGCCGGCAGGAGCGCAGCACGGTCGGCGCCGTCGACGTGCCGGATCTCGACGTCGGTCCCCAGCACCTCCAAGACGCTCGGGGCCAACTCTTCGGCGATCAGTACGACGGGCTTGGTCGTGGTCACGGCTGCACAGCCTAGGAGTGGGCCGCGCGCGAGTCAGCAGTACCCCGGCGCGGAGGGGTCGGCGCCCCCCTCCGATGCGGCCGACGGGGCCGTCCTCCTTGCCCAGGCCTTCCTCCCCAGACATCCTGATCGTGCCGAGAGTCGGCACCTGCCAGCGCCGACGGAGGAGATCATGAGCGAGCACGAGGACCAGGGGCGGCCCGAGTCCGCGCCCTACGGCCACCAGCCCTCCGGCCAGTCCGAGCCGTACGGGCAGCCGGAGCCGTACGGGCAGCCGCCGCAGTACGGCCAGTCCCCTCAGTACGGCCAGCAGCCCTACGGGCAGCCCCAGCAGTACGGGCAACCGCCCGTGTACGGACAGCAGTACGGCCAGCCGGCGGCGTTCGGCCAGCCGTACGCGGCCCAGGCCCAGTACGGCGGGTACGGGCCGTCCGCCGTGCCGGCGAAGCCCGCCCACGTCGTCGTCGCCGCCGTCCTGGGGTTCATCTACGGGGCGCTCGGCATCTTCGTGACCCTCCTGGCCTTCGTCGGGGGTGCCGTCGCAGCCGGTGCGGCGAATGGCTTCGACTCCGAGATCCCCGGCTTCGGCCAGGTGGGTGGCGCCATCGGTGGCCTGATCATCGTGCTCGGCGTGCTCGCCCTGATCTGGACCGTCGTCATGATCTGGGGCTCGGTCTGGGCGCTCACCGGCCGTAGTCGAGTGCTGCTGCTCGTGGGTGGATCGATTGCCCTCTTCTTCACCGCGATCGGCTTCTTCGGCAATCTGAGCGGCTCGGACAACGGTGGCGGCGGGAGCATCCTCGTGAGCCTGCTGTTCATGCTCGCAGCACTGGCGATCGTGGTCCTGCTCTCGTTGCGGCCGGCAGCTCAGTTCTATGCCGCACACCGGGTGCGCCGCGGCCGGTAACGCCCAGGTCACAGGACAGCTGGGAAGCCCCCATACCAGTGTGACGAGCGTTACACTCCGCCACCGACCCGCCACCGCGGCGGATGGACGCTAGGAGGAAACCGCCCCATGTCCAGCCCCACCGGTTCCGACCCGGACTACCCGCAGGGGGGTGCTCCCCAGGGTCAGCCCGGCTGGAGTGCGCCGCAGCAGCCGACGCCGGGGTACAACGCGCCGCAGCCGACCCCGGGGTACAGCCCCGCGCCGTCCTCCTACTCCGGTGCGCCGAACGGTTACGGAGCGCCGACCGGGCAGCGACCGGGCATGGTGACCGCCGCCGGGGTCATCGGCATCGTCTGGGGTGCCCTCGGACTGCTCTTCGGCCTGATCGGCCTGGCCATCGCCTTCGCGTTCGGAGCCGTCTACGGCCTGCTGCTGCTGATCTCGGTCGCCGTCGCCGCCGCACTGCTCTGGGCGGGCATCCAGGTGATCCAGGGCAAGTCGCCTCGGTTGCTGCTGCTCATCAGCTACATCGCGATCGGCATCAACCTGCTGACCATGATCTGGGCCATCACCCAGGGCGCCTCGATCTTCACCGGCCTCCTCGGGTTCATCCTGCCAGGCGTCATCGTCTTCCTGCTGCTGAACGCGCAGTCCAAGCAGTACTACGCCAGCCGCGGCATCACCTACTGAGAACACCCGCTCGAACGGAAGAGCCCCCGCTGCCCGAAGCAGCGGGGGCTCTCTCGTGTGCAGGCCCGATCAGCTCCGGGCGGCGGTTCCGGTGTAGTCGTCCGAGGCCGACACCCAGCTCATCAGGCCGCGCAGCTTGCGGCCGGTGTCCTCGATCGGGTGCGCCTCCGCCTCGGCGCGGCGGCGCTTGAAGTCCGGCGCACCGGCGTCCTGGTCGGCGATGAACTCGGCAGCCCAGGTGCCGTCCTTGATGCGCGCCAGGACGTCCTTCATCGTCTCCTTGACGTGGGCGTCGATCACCTTCGGGCCGGAGGTGTAGTCGCCGTACTCGGCGGTGTCCGACACGGACCAGCGCTGCTTGGCGATGCCGCCCTCGTACATGAGGTCGACGATCAGCTTCAGCTCGTGCAGGCACTCGAAGTAGGCGATCTCCGGCTGGTAGCCGGCCTCGGTCAGGGTCTCGAAGCCCGCCGTCACCAGCGCCGACATGCCACCGCAGAGAACGGCCTGCTCACCGAACAGGTCGGTCTCGGTCTCCTCGGTGAAGGTGGTCTTGATGACGCCGGCCCGGGCACCCCCGATGCCCTTGGCGTAGCTGAGCGCCAGGGCGAGCGCGTTCCCGCTGGCGTCCTGCTCGACCGCGACCAGACAGGGCACGCCCTTGCCGTTCTCGAACTCGCGGCGGACGAGGTGCCCCGGGCCCTTCGGAGCGACCATGGCGACGTCCACGCCGGCCGGGGGCTTGATGTAGCCGAACCGGATGTTGAAGCCGTGGCCGAAGAACAGGGCGTCGCCGTCCTGCAGGTTCGGCTCGACAGACTCCGCGTAGAGCGTCCGCTGGATGTGGTCCGGCGCCAGGATCATGATCAGGTCGGCCTCAGCGGCCGCCTCGGCCGGCGTGACCACGCGCAGCCCCTCGGCCTCGGCCTTCGGCCGGCTCTTGCTGCCTTCGGGCAGCCCGACGCGGACGTCGACCCCCGAGTCCCGCAGCGACAGCGCGTGCGCGTGCCCCTGACTGCCATAGCCCAGGACGGCGACCGTGCGCCCCTGGATGATCGACAGGTCGGCGTCGTCGTCGTAGAAGATCTCGGCGGCCATGCTGTGTGGTTCCCTTCGCTGTTTTCTCGGTAGGTCGTTCAGGCTGCGATCGGTTCAGGCAGTGCGCTCGACCGGGCGCAACGTACCCGCGCCGGACATGGAGCGTGGTCCCCGGCCCAGGGCGACGGTGCCCGACTGGGCCATCTCCTTGATGCCCAGGGGCGCGAGGACGGCGAGCAGGGCCTGGAGCTTGTCGGGTGTACCCGTGGCCTCGAGGGTGACCGTCTCGGGGTTGACGTCGACGACGCGGGCCCGGAACAGCTCCGCGGTCTGCAGCACCTGGGTGCGCTCGGCCATCGGGGCCCGGACCTTGACCATCAGCAGCTCCCGCTGCACCGCCGCCCCGCTGTCGAGCTCGACGATCTTGATGACCTCGATCAGCTTGTTCAGCTGCTTGGTGATCTGCTCGAGCGGCGCGGATTCCGCGTCGACGACGATCGTCATCCGGGACAGGTCAGGGTTCTCCGTCGGCCCGACGGCGAGCGACTCGATGTTGAACGCCCGGCGGCTGAACAGCGCCGAGACGCGGGCCAGGACACCGGACTTGTTCTCCACGAGGACCGAGAGCGTGTGGCGAGTCATCGCTTGACTGGACCTTTCGAATCGACTGGCACCGCGACGGCCCCCTCTCAGGGGCCCGCCGCGAGCGGAGCGAGTGGTGGGGGGAGAGGGGGTCCTACACTTGTCCCTCTCCGAAGACGGGCCGCACGTCGCGCGCGGCCAGGATGTCGTCGTTGCTGGCACCGGCGGCCACCATCGGCCAGACCATCGCGTCATGTCCGACGACGAAGTCGATGACCACCGGAGCGTCGTTGATCGCCATCGCCTTCTCGATCACCGCGTCCACGTCGTCCTTGCTCTCGCAGCGCAGGCCCACGCAGCCCAGCGCCTCGGCCAGCGCCACGAAGTCGGGGATCCGCACCGGCTTGGGCTTGCCGTCGGCATCACGGGCGTGCAGCCGGGTGTTGGAGTAGCGGCCCTCGTAGAACAGGGTCTGCCACTGCCGCACCATGCCGAGGTTGCCGTTGTTGATGACCGCGACCTTGACCGGGATGCCCTCGATCGCGCAGGTGGCCAGCTCCTGGTTGGTCATCTGGAAGCAGCCGTCGCCGTCGATGGCCCAGACGGTGGTCTCCGGACGCCCGTACTTGGCACCCATGGCGGCGGGGACGGCGTAACCCATCGTGCCCAGGCCGCCGCTGTTGAGCCATGAGCCGGGCTTCTCGTACTTGACGAACTGCGCCGCCCACATCTGGTGCTGGCCGACACCCGCGGCGTAGATCGCGTCCGGACCGGCGATCACACCCAGCCGCTCGATCACGTACTGCGGGGACAGCGAGCCGTCCTCCGGCCAGTCGTAGCCGAGCGGGTAGCGCTCCCGCCAGTCGTCGAGCTGTGCCCACCAGGCCGTGAGGTCCGGCATGCGGCCGGCCTCGCGCTCCCCGCGCAGCGCCTCGGACAGCTGGCTGATGGTCTCCTTGGCGTCACCGACGATCGGGACGTCGGCCCGACGGTTCTTCCCGATCTCCGCGGGGTCGATGTCGGCGTGCACCACCAGGGCGTCCGGCGCGAAGCTGGCGAGGTCGCCGGTGACGCGGTCGTCGAACCGCGCCCCCAGGGCGACCAGGACGTCGGCCTTCTGCAGCGCCGTGACCGCCGTGACGTTGCCGTGCATGCCGGGCATGCCGAGGTTCTGCGGGTGGCTGTCGGGGAAGGCCCCGCGTGCCATCAGCGTCGTGACGACCGGCGCGCCGGTGAGGGCGGCCAGCTCGGCGAGCTCGGCGCTGGCCTGCGCCTTGATCACGCCGCCGCCCACGTACAGCACCGGCCGACGGGCGGCGGCGATGAGCGCCGCAGCCTCGCGCACCTGCTTCCCGTGGGGCCGGGTCGTCGGCTTGTAGCCGGGCAGGTCCAACCTGGGTGGCCAGGAGAAGTCCGTCGTCGCCTGCAGGACGTCCTTCGGGATGTCGACGAGGACCGGACCGGGCCGGCCGGTGGCCGCGAGGTGGAAGGCCTCGGCGATCCGCTGCGGGATCTCCGCCGCGTCGGTGACGAGGAAGTTGTGCTTGGTCACGGGCATGGTGATCCCGCGGATGTCGGCCTCCTGGAAGGCATCGGTGCCGATCGAGCGGCTCGGCACCTGACCGGTGATCGCCACGATCGGGACGGAGTCCATGTGCGCGTCGGCCAGCGGGGTCACCAGGTTGGTCGCCCCCGGGCCGGAGGTGGCCATGCAGACGCCGACCCGGCCGGTGGCCTGGGCGTACCCGGTGGCCGCGTGCCCGGCCCCCTGCTCGTGCCGGACCAGGACGTGCCGGACCTTCGAGTCGAACAACGGGTCGTACGCGGGCAGGATCGCCCCGCCCGGGATGCCGAAGATCACCTCGACGCCGACCGCCTCGAGGGAGCGGACGAGGCTTTCCGCTCCCGTGATACCGGTCGCCGGCTCGACGGCCGCAGCGAGCTGCCGGGCCGTCGTCTCGACGCCGGTGAGGGAGGCGGCCGCCTCGCGCGTGGCGGCCTGCGGTGCGGCTCCCTCCTGGGGAGCGTGCTCGCTCGGGGTGGTGGTCATGTCGGCGTTTCTCCTGGGCCGTGCGGTGGTGCGGGGCAGACAAGAAAGGGGCGGTGCATCTAGCGGCAAGGCAACAAAAAACCCCTCGTGCCGCAGGCACGGAGGGGTGAGCGCGTCGGTCGGGTGACCGGCGCGCTAGACGACTACGAGGCTGAGCGGGCAGCCGTGGACGAGCAGGCGGGCGCGGGGCACTCGCACACTGTGCGCCCTACGGTCCGGGATCGTCAACCACTCCGTCCCACTGGATGGACATCAGTGTCCAGATTCACGGTCTGCTCGCCGTCGAGGCGCCGGTCACGCCCCGCTCATGACGCCCGGCCACCAGTGCTCGGCGCCCACGCCGAGCGCGGACACCAGGGCCGAGATCGGCATCGGGCGGGAGATCAGGAAGCCCTGGGCGAAGCCACAGCCGAAGCCGCTGAGCGTGGCCAGCTGACCGGTGCTCTCGACGCCCTCGGCGACGACGTCCAGGTTCAGTGCACGGCCGATGCCGACGATCGACTCGCACAGCGCCCGGCTCTGCGGGTCGCGGTTGATCCGGGAGATCAGCGAACGGTCCAGCTTCAGGACGTCGATGGGCAACTGAGTGAGATGACCCAGCGCCGAGCGGCCGGTGCCGAAGCCGTCCAGGGCCACGTGCACACCCATGAGCCGCAGCGTCGACAGGTCGAGGGCCACCCGCTCGTCGTCGGAGAGCACGGTGGCCTCGGTGATCTCGAGGATCAACCGTTCGGGCGGCAGGCCGGACTCCCGGAGCGCGTGCTGCACGTCACTGACCAGCATTCCGGTCGCTACGTAGCCGGCGGGCACGTTGACCCCCAGCTGCAGCGGTCCGGTGGTGTCCGGCAGAGACGCGACGGCGGTCGCCGCGGTCTCCAGGATCCAGCGGAGCAGGTAGCCGATCAGCCCGGAGCTCTCCGCGATGGGGATGAACTCCGCCGGCGGCACCTCACCGAGCGTGGGGTGCCGCCAGCGCACCAGCGTCTCGACGCCGGTGATCTTCTGCTCCTCGAGGAAGAGCACCGGCTGGAAGAGCAGGGAGAGCTCACCGCGGGAACAGGCCCCCACCAGCTCGGCCCGCAGCCGCTCCTGGCGGACCGCCACCTCGCCGAGGGTCGACAGGTAGCGGGACGACGAACCCGGGCCGGCGGCGTGCGCCTGCCGGACCGCCAGATCGGCGCGACCCAGCAGGGCATCCACGGTCAGCCCCGGCTCGACATCGACCAGTCCCACCCCGGCGGTCAGGTCGATGATGCCCGCCTGAGAGCTCACGGGTTGCTCGACGACGGCGTGGCAACGCGCGGCCAGCCGATCCACGTCGGCCGCATCGCCCGTCGCCAGGACGGCGAAGATGCCCTCACCGATGCGGGCGACGACGTCCTCCCCGCGCACGGTGGCCCGTAGCCGCCGGCCGATCTCGGTGACCGCCGTCCGAACGATGTCGCGCCCGCCGCGGTCGCGAGCCGCGGCCAGGCCGTCCAGCTCGATCATCAGCAGGGTCGACGGGGGCTGCCCGAGCACCGAGACGGCGTCCTGGAGGAGCTGCTGGAAGCCCGCCTGGTTCGGCAGCCCCGTCATCGGGTCGGTGTAGGCGACGCTCTGCAGCGCCTGCTCGCGCGCGTGGCGTTCGTTCATGTCGCGGCAGTGCAGGACCACCGCACCGACGTCGGCGTGCTCGCGCAGGTCGGAGACGGCGGCCTCGAGGTAGTGCCAGGCGCCGTCGGCGGCGCGCAGCCGCAGGAGCAGCAGGCCGTTCCCGACTGCGTTCACGGTCGCAGGGTCCTCGTCCGGGCGGACGTCGTCCGCGCCGAGCGCGGCGGCGACGGCAGCGATGTCGTCAGGGTGAACGGTCTCCAGCAGCGGGCGGCCGAGCAGCCCGGCCTGCACCGTCCCGAGCGCCTGCTCGAACGCCGCCGAAGCCCAGGTGACCCGGAGGCGGTCGTCCAGTATGACGACTGCGTCGCCGCTGGAACGGACGAGCGACCGGAAGTACGCCTCGCTGCGCCGCAGCCGGGTAGCCATCCGCCGCTCGTCGCGGGCGGAGACCCAGCGGTGCACGGTGGCGAGCGCGACGCAGAGCACGATGCCGCCGAAGCTCACCCGGCTCGGACGGTGGCCGGCCATCGCCACGATGCCCACGACCGCCGTGGCGAAAGCCATGGCTGCGTGCGGCAGCAGCTGTCCCAGGTCGGTGTACCGGCCGGCGGGGCGGTCGAGCTCCTCGGAGCTCCGGCCGGGATCGACGACGGCGGCGGCGGCCAGCAGCCACAGACCTCCGACGATGAAGAAGCGGCTGATGTCGAAGACACCGAGGGCGCCGGACAGCACGGCCGCGGTAGCGACCGCTCGGCCGGTGGTGAGCGCGACCGCGCCGAGGAGCAGCACCAGCGCCATGGTCTGCCGCTTTCCCTCGATGACGCCCAGGGCAGTGAGCGCGGCGGCCATCATGGCGGAGGTGGCGAGCGTTGCGGCGCCGAGGACGATCCGCTGCTCGAGGCCCACGCTCCGCCAGGAACCGTCCACGCCCACGAACACCAACTGGACGACCACGAGCCCCGCGGTCAGGAACAGCACGGTTTCCACGACCGGACGAAGGCCCCCGGCGCGAAGCCGGGCCCGGCCGACGAGGGTCAGGATGGCGATGCTGCCGAGGGCGAAGGCCGGCACCGTGGGGGCCCACCGCAGGACGACCAACTGGAGCGGCTCCGGAGGAGCCACGACCTCGCCCAGCACCATGCCCAGAACGGGGAGCGCACAGGCCAGGGCGATCAGCCGCCAGCTCGGCCGGTCGGCGCCCCGCGGGCCGGCGACGGTCCAGATGACCGTCGCGACCGCGATGCCCGTCGCGGCGACGGCGACGTCGCCGATGTGGCGCAGGGCAGGGTCGGCCGCGGCGATCGCACAGGCGATCACTCCCGGTACGGCCCCCACGAGCAGCCACCAACGACGACGGTCCACATCCGTTGTCTCGGCACCGTGACGGAGCGGAAACAGCCGGGCGCCGACGGCCTCACCCGTTCGGGGGACCTTCCCCGGACGGGCGTGCGGACATTCTCAGCCGCAGATGGCGCCCTGGGCCGCGGAGCCGACCAGCTTGGCGTACTTGCCCAGCACGCCGGTGGTGTAGCGCGGAGGCAGCGGCTCCCAGCCTTCCCGGCGCGCGGCCAGCTCGTCGTCGTCCACCAGCAGGTCGAGCGTGCGGGCGGCGAGGTCGAGCCGGATCGGGTCGCCGTCGCGGACGAAGGCGATCGGCCCGCCGTTCGCGGCCTCCGGTGCCACGTGCCCCACACACAGCCCGGTCGTCCCGCCCGAGAACCGGCCGTCGGTGAGCAGCAGCACCTCCTTGCCCAGGCCCGCGCCCTTGATCGCCCCGGTGACGGCGAGCATCTCGCGCATGCCCGGGCCACCCTTGGGCCCCTCGTAGCGGATGACCACGACGTCTCCGGGCCGCAGGGTGCCCTCGGTCACGGCGTCCATGGCGCCCTGCTCGCCGTCGAAGACGCGCGCGGTGCCCTCGAACACCTCGGCGTCGAAGCCGGCCGACTTCACGACCGACCCCTCGGGGGCCAGCGAGCCACGCAGGATGACCAGTCCCCCGGTCTTGTGGATCGGGTTGTTCATCGCGTGGATGATCGCGCCGTCCGGGTCGGGCGGGGCGATCTCGGCGAGGTTCTCGGCCATCGTCTTACCGGTGACGGTGAGCGTGTCACCGTGCAGCAGGCCGGCATCCAGCAGTGCCCGGAGGACCACCGGGACGCCCCCGATGCGGTCGATGTCGGTCATGACGAAGCGACCGAAGGGCTTCACGTCGGCCAGGTGCGGTGTGCGGTCGCCGATCCGGTTGAAGTCGTTCAGGGTCAGCTCGACCTGCGCCTCGTGCGCGATCGCCAGCAGGTGCAGGACGGCGTTGGTCGACCCGCCGAGGGCCATGACGACCGTGATGGCGTTCTCGAACGCCTCCTTGGTCATGATCTGACGCGCGGTGATGCCGAGGCGCAGGAGGTTGACCACGGCCTCGCCGGAGGCGACGGCGAACGCGTCCCGGCGGCTGTCGGGTGCCGGCGGGGCGGCGCTGCCGGGCAGTGCCATGCCCAGGGCCTCGGCGACGCTGGCCATCGTGTTCGCGGTGTACATCCCGCCGCACGACCCCATCCCGGGGCAGGCGGCCTTCTCGATCTCGGTCAGCTCGTCGCGGGTGATCTTCCCGGCCGCGCAGGCGCCGACGCCCTCGAAGACGTCGATGAGCGTCAGGTCGCGGTCGCCGAGCTTCCCGGGCAGCGTGGAGCCGGAGTACAGGAAGACGCTGGCCAGGTCGAGGCGCGCGGCGGCCATCAGCATGCCCGGCAGGGACTTGTCGCAGCCGGCGAGCAGCACCGAGCCGTCCAGTCGCTCGGCGAACATGACGGTCTCCACCGAGTCGGCGATGACCTCGCGGGACACCAGGGACGCGCGCATCCCCTCGTGCCCCATCGAGATGCCGTCGGAGACCGAGATCGTGCCGAACTCGAGCGGGTAACCGCCGGCTGCGTGCACGCCCTCCTTGGCCCGCTTGGCCAGCCGGTCCAGGGAGAGGTTGCAGGGGGTGATCTCGTTCCAGGACGACGCGACGCCGATCTGCGGCTTGACCCAGTCGTCGTCACCCATGCCGACGGCGCGGAGCATGGCGCGTGCCGGCGCCTTGGTGTCGCCGTCGGTCACCTCCCAGCTGCGTGGCTTGAGCGGGCTGCGGGTCTCGCTCCGGGTGTCGTTACCGGCGGAACTGTCTTCGACGGTGGTCACGAGCGGCGATGGTAGGCCGCCGCTCCAGGACGCCGTCGTCCCCGGGGGCGAGACGCGGTCGTCCCCGGAGGCGATCAGTACCTGTCGACGACGTTGACCAGCGGTTCGCCGGCCAGTACGCGCCGCACCTGGTCGGTCACCGCCGCCGCGAGGCGGGCGCCGGTCTCCGGTACCGCACCGGCCACGTGCGGGGTGAGCAACAGCCCCGGCGCCGTCCACAGCGGGTGGCCCTCGGGCAGCGGTTCGGGATCGGTGACGTCCAGGGCCGCCCGCAGCCGGCCCCGGACGAGCTCGGCCAGCAGGGCGTCGGTGTCGACGATGACGCCCCGGGCCGCGTTCACCAGCAGCGCACCGTCCGGCATGGCCGCGAGAAAGCCGGCGTCCACCATGCCTGTGGTCTCCGGGGTCACCGGCACGATGACGATGACGACGTCGGCATGCGGCAGGAGCTCGGGCAGGTCGGTGACCGGACGCACGCCGTCCCGGGCGGTGCGGGCCACGAAGGTCGGCTCGACGTCGAAGCCGGCCAGCATCCGGCCGATCGCGGCGCCGATGTCGCCGGCGCCGACCACGAGGACCCGTGCGCCGACCAGAGAACGGTGGGTGCTGAACGACCAGCGGCCGGCGTCCTGCTCGAGCACGAACCGGGGGATTCCCCGCTGGGCGGCGAGCGTCGCCGCCACCGCCCATTCGGCGGTCGCGGGGGTGTGCGCACCCCGGGCGTTGCAGAGCAGGACGCCCTCCGGCAGCTGCCCGACGAACCTCTCGGCCCCGGCGCTGAGCAGCTGCACCAGCTGCAGCCGGGGCAGGCCCTCCAGGAAGCCGTTGTCCGGAACCGTCGCTCCCCCGGCGCGCGGCACCCAGATCTGGGCCAGGGCCGCCTCGCCCTCCGGCGGGCCGTCCGCGGCGTCGACCCGGTGCGCCCGCACCCGTGGGGAGAGCGCCTCGACGGCCGCGCCGAGAGCGGTGGAGGGAACGAGCACGTGCAGCGGCGCGTCCGGGTCGAGTGTCAGGTGTGCCACGCGGCCGACTCTAGGTGTGCCGCGGGAGCGGCCCCGGCACCCAGCAGCGCACGTACTGTGAACCGGTGAAGCGGCGGAGCGGTGCGCGGACCGCCCGACTGCCCGCCGCGCTCCTCGCCGGCCTGCTCGCCGGAGCGGTTCTGACCGGCTGCGGGAGCGACGGCTACACGGCGGCGGGTCCGTTCCGGCCACTTCCGGAAGGCGCTCCCCCCGAGGTCGGCCCACCCTCGACGGCCGAACCGGTCCCCTCGCCGCAGGGGCCGGCCCGCCCCGGGTCCGGCCAGAGCGCCGGCGACCCCAACGTGGTCGCCTCCGGGCTGGCGGTGCCCACCGGGCTGGTGGTGCTGCCCGACGGCAGCGCACTCGTGGCCGAGCGCGACACCGGCCGCATCCTGCAGGTCTTCCCCGACCGTTCGCCCGCGCGGGTGCGCATGACGGTCCCCGGTGTCGATACCACCGGTGACGGCGGCCTGCTCGGCCTGGCGCTCTCCCCCACCTACGCGCAGGACGGCCTTCTCTACGCCTACCTGTCCACCGCCACCGACAACCGGGTGGTCCGCTTCCCGCTGGGCGGCACCCCCAACCCGGTGTTCACCGGGATCCCGCACGGCGCGGGACACAACGGCGGCGGTCTGCTGTTCGACGCCGACGGCAACCTGTTCGTCGGTACCGGCGACACCGGCCGGCCCGCCCTGAGCGAGGATCCCCGCTCCCTCGCGGGCAAGGTGCTGCGGATCGACGTCTTCGGCCGGCCGGCCGGCGCGGCGGCCGTCTACAGCCGCGGGCACCGCGACGTGACGGCGCTGTGCCAGGCGCCGACCGGAGACGTGTTCGCGACCGACGTCGTCGCGCCCGCGGGAGCAGACGAGCTCGACGCCCTCGCCGAAGGGGGCGACTTCGGCGTTCCGGCCCCGCGCGGCACCGGGCCGGTGATCGAATTCCCGGCCGCCGAGGCAGGGTTGGGCGGCTGCGCCGTCGACCGCACCACCGTCTACCTGGGCGCGCTGGCCGGGAAGCAGGTGCACGTCGTGACGCTCGACGTCCACGGCCACGTGACCGGCACGCCCGACGCCCTGCTGCGCGGGAAGTACGGGCGGCTGCGCAGCGTCGTCCTCGACCGCGACGGCGGCCTGTGGATCACCACGTCCAACCGGGACGGTGTCGGAACTCCCGGAAAGGGCGACGACAAGGTGCTGCGGGTGCTGCCGCCGTCGTCACGGGCCAATTCGCCCCTCTGAGCCCCGGCGCCGTCCCTCCGCGGTCAGGAACCGAGCAGGCGCTCCTCGAGCAACCGCCGCACGGTCGCGGCATCGGCCTTGCCGCGGGTGGTCTTCATGACCGCACCCACCAGGGCACCCAGTGCCTGCACCTTGCCGCCCTGCACCTTCGCGACGACGTCGGGGGCGCCGGCGATCGCTTCGTCCACGGCCGCGCCGAGCTCGTCGGACTCGCCCATGACGGCCAGCCCCCGGCTCTCGACGACCGCGGCCGGATCGCCCTCACCGGCCAGCACACCGTCGAGGGCCTGCCGGGCCAGCTGGTCGTTGATCGTCCCGGCGCCGATCAGGGCGGCGAGCTCGGCAACCTGCCGCGGGGTGACGGCAAGCTCGGCCAGCTCGACGCCGGCGTCGTTGGCCCGGCGGGCCAGCTCGCCCAGCCACCACTTGCGGGCGTCCGAGGGCGAGGCCCCGGCAGCGACGGTGTCGGCGACGAGCCCCAGCGCGCCGGCGTTGACCAGCCACGCCATCTCGGTCGGCGAGAGCCCCCACTCCTCCGTCAGCCGCGCGCGGCGCGCCGCAGGCAACTCCGGAAGGCTCGCCGCCAGCTTGGCGACCCACTCCTCGTCGGGGGCGACGGGCACCAGGTCGGGCTCGGGGAAGTACCGGTAATCGGTCGCCTCCTCCTTGCTGCGGCCTGGCGACGTCGTCCCGGTGTCCTCGTGGAAGTGCCGGGTCTCCTGCACGATCCGCCCGCCCCGGTCGAGGACGGCGGCCTGGCGACGCATCTCGAAACGCACCGCGCGCTCCACCGAGCGCAGCGAGTTGACGTTCTTGGTCTCCGTGCGGGTGCCCCACTCGAGGCTGCCGATGGGGGCGAGCGAGACGTTGACGTCGCTGCGCAGGCTGCCCTGCTCCATCTTCACGTCGGAGACCCCGAGAGACTGGACCATGTCCCGGAGCTCGGCGACGTAGGCGCGGGCGACCTCGGGTGCCTTGGCGCCGGCGCAGGAGATGGGCCGGGTGACGATCTCGACCAGCGGGATGCCCGCGCGGTTGTAGTCGATCAGCGAGTGGTCGGCGCCGTGGATGCGGCCGGTGGCGCCCCCGACGTGCAGGTTCTTGCCGGTGTCCTCCTCCAGGTGCACCCGCTCGATCTCCACCCGGTAGGTCTCCCCGTCGACCTCGACGTCGAGGTGGCCCGCGGTGCACAGCGGCTCGTCGTACTGGGTGGTCTGGAAGCCCTTGGGGATGTCCGGGTAGAAGTAGTTCTTGCGGGCGAAGCGGGACCAGGAGGCGATCCGGCAGCCCAGCGCCAGACCGATGCGGACGGTCGACTCGATGGCCGCCTCGTTGGCCACCGGCAGCGAGCCGGGCAGGCCCAGGCACACCGGGCAGGTCTGCGTGTTGGGCTCGGCCCCGAAGGTGGTGGCACAGCCGCAGAACATCTTCGAGGCGGTGCCGAGCTCGACGTGCGTCTCGAGCCCGATCAGCGGCTCGTACCTGGTGAGGACCTCGTCGTAGTCGACGAGGTCGGGTTCGGTCTGCGTGCTCGCGCTCACGGCGTGGGGCCTTCCTTCGGTGCGGTACGGCCGGTCATCCAGGCGCCGGCCGCGGTGAGCAGGGCGAGGACCAGGAAGACGGCGAAGACAGCGCGGCCGGTGACGAGCCAGAGCACGACACCGGCGACAGCGACGAGAGTGGTGAGGGCCCAGGCGGCCTTCAGGGCGCCGTTCATGCCGCGCCCCCGGCCGGCTGCGCGGCGCGCCCGGTGAGCTCGTCGAGCAGCCGGTGACCGCGGGCGTCGTCCTGCGCGGCCTCGAGCGCGGCGGCGACCCGGTAGCAGCGGTCGTCGGCCAGCGCCGGAGCCATGATCTGGAAGCCCACCGGCAACCCCTCGGACAGCCCCGCGGGGACCGAGATCGCCGGCACACCGGCCAGGCTCGCCGGCAGGGTGCAGAGGTCTGCGGCGTACATGGCCATCGGGTCGTCGATGCGGGCGCCGAGCGGGAAGGCCACGGTCGGGGTGGTCGGGCTGACGAGGACGTCGACTCCGTTGCCGTCCGCCCCACCCCAGGCAGCGTTGAAGTCGCGGCTGATCAGCGTCCGCACCTTCTGCGCCTGCCCGTAGTAGGCCTCGTAGTAGCCGCTGGACAGCGCATACGTGCCGAGGATGATGCGCCGTTTCACCTCCGGCCCGAAGCCCTGCTCGCGGGTCAGCGCCATGACCTCGTCGAGGTCGCGCGTGCCGTCGTCACCGACCCGCAGCCCGTACCGGACGCCGTCGAAGCGGGCCAGGTTGGACGACGCCTCGCTAGGGGCGATCAGGTAGTACGCGGCCAGTGCGAGGTCGAACGCCGGGGCCGAGACCTCGCGGACCTCGGCGCCCATGCTCTCCAGGAGCGCGACGGCCTCGGCGAAGCGCGCCAGGACGCCGGGCTCGTACCCGTCGGCGTGGCCCTCGCCGCCCAGCTCGCGGACGACGCCGACCCGCAGGCCGGACAGGTCTCCCCCGGCGCCCCGTCGAGCGGACTCGGCGAGAAGGGGCAGCGGGGCGTCGATGCTCGTCGAGTCCATCGGGTCGTGGCCGCCGATCGCCTCGTGCAGCAGCGCCGCGTCGAGCACGGTGCGGGCCATCGGGCCGGCCTGGTCGAGGCTGGACGAGAAGGCGATCAGCCCGTAGCGCGACACCGATCCGTAGGTGGGCTTGTGCCCGACCAGGCCGGTGACCGCGGCCGGCTGGCGGATCGAGCCGCCGGTGTCCGTGCCGATGGCCCAGGGTGCGAGCCCGCCGGCGACCGCCGCGGCGGAGCCGCCCGACGAACCGCCCGGGATCCGGGTCGGGTCCCAGGGGTTGCGGGTGATGCGGTAGGCGGAGTTCTCCGTGGACGAGCCCATGGCGAACTCGTCCATGTTGGTCTTGCCCAGCAGCACGGTGCCCGCCGACTTCAGCCGCGCGGCCACCGTCGCGTCATAGGGCGGCCGCCAGCCCTCGAGGATCTTCGACCCACTGGTCGTGGGCACACCCTCGGTGACGACGACGTCCTTGAGCGCGACCGGCAGGCCGGTGACGCCGGTGCCGACCGATCCGGCGGCGTCCAGCTCCGCGGCCCGGGCCAGCGCGGCCTCCGGGTCGACGTGCAGGTAGGCACCGAGTTCGCCGTCCTCGGCCGCGATCCGGTCCAGGTAGGCACCGGTGATCTCAGCCGCGGTGATCTCGCCGGCGGCGAGCCGCCGGCCGAGCTCAGCGGCGTCGGTGGTGGTCAGGTCGGTGCTCACGCCTCCTCCCCCAGGATCCGCGGCACGCGGATGCGGCCGTCCTCGGCGGCTGGGGCGCCGGCCAGGACGACGTCGCGCGGCAGGCTCGGTCGGGTGGCGTCGGGGCGCATGACGTTGGTCATCGGCACCGCGTGCGTGGTGGGCGGGACGTCATCGGTGGGCGCCTCGCCGACGCGCGCGACCGCGTCGAGCACCACGGAGAGCTGGCCGGCGAAGAGATCGAGCTCTTCCTCGGTCACGGCCAGTCGGGCCAGGTGCGCCAGGTGCGCGATCTCCTGCCGTGACAGCGGGTGCTTCGCGGAGGGCGTGCTCATGCTGAGGCGGAACTCCACTTCGGTGGTGATGGGGGTGCGGTCCGGCTCGAGTCTCGGCCAGGATCCTGACCGGCCCACTCTACGTGGGGCGGTTCCGCCGCATCCGGCGTAGAGCCCAGCGGACCGGGCGCGTGAGAAGCTGCACCCATCGCGATCGACGGAGATCGAACAAGGACCCCCTGCCCCCCCGCCACTCGCATGCTCGCGTCGGGCCCCTGCAGGGGGCCGGAGGACGCCCCGGAGGAACCGTGTCCTATCTCCTGCGCCTGATCGTCACCGACCGGCCCGGCATCCTCGGCGCGGTGGCCACCGCGCTCGGCGCGGCCGGTATCGACATCGTGACCCTCGACGTCCTCGAGCGCGGCCACGGAGTGGCCGTCGACGACATCGTCGTCGACCTTCCGCCGGGCCGGCTGCCCGACACCCTGATCACCGCCGCCCAGGCCGTCCCGGGGGTGACCGTGGAGTCACTGCGTCCGTTCGCCGGGCCGCTGGACACCCATCGCGAGCTCGAACTGCTCGAGGCGCTGGCCCGCGCCGCCGAAGGGACGTCGGTCAAGCTGCTGGCCGCCGAGCTGCCGCGGGTCTTCCACAGCGGCTGGGCGGTGGTCCTCTCCGCGACCGGTGACGACGCATGGGAGGTGGCAGCCGCCTCTGAGGCCGCTCCGACGTTCGAGGGGCTGACCCTGCCGTGGATGCCGCTGACCCGGCCGCGGCTGATGCCCAGCGAGGAGGAGTGGATGCCGGAGCGGTGGCGGGAGATGGCGCTGGAGATGATGGCGGCCTCCTACGGCGGCCCTGGGTGCGCGGTGGTGCTCGGCCGCTCGGGCGGGCCCGCGTTCCGCCGCTCGGAGCTGCTCCGGCTGGTGCATCTCACCGGTATCGCCACGACGGTCGCCTCACTGCCGCCCGACTGAGCCGGCCGGTCAGCCCCGCGCGGTCAGTCCCCGGCCGGCTCGACGCCGTCGCCGATGGTCGCCACCGCACGTGCCGCCTCCGGGCCGTCGGCCAGGAGGACACGGAAGCCGTCGTCGTCCAGGATCGGGGCCTTCACCGCCACCGCCTTGTCGTATTTGCTGCCGGGGTCGGCGCCGACGACCACGAAGCCGGTCTTCTTCGACACCGAGCCGGTGACCTTGCCGCCCTGTTCCTGGATGGCGGCGATCGCCTGATCCCGGCTGTAGTCGCGCAGGGACCCGGTGACGACGACGGTGATGCCGGTGAGCGGGCCCGGGGGCGCGTCCTCCCCCGCGTCGGCCATGCGTACCCCGGCCCGGCGCCACTTCTCGACGACGTCGAGGTGCCAGTCGACGGCGAACCAGTCCCGCACCGCCCCGGCGATGGTGGGCCCGACGCCGTCGGCCGCGGCCAGCTCCTCCTCGGTGGCGGCCATGATCCGCTCCATCGACCGGAAGTCGCGGGCCAGTGCCTGCGCGGCAGTGGGCCCGACGTGCCGGATCGACAGCGCCACGAGCACCCGCCAGAGCGGGACGTCCTTGCGCGTCTCCAGATTGGCCAGCAGCTTCCGCCCGTTGGCGGACAGGGCGCCGTCCTTCTTGGTGAAGAAGTCCGTCCGCTGCAGCTTCTCCTCGTCGAGGAAGAAGATGTCGCCCTCGTCCTGGAGCAGCGCGCTCTGCAGGAGCGCGGTCGCCGCCTCGTACCCGAGGTTCTCGATGTCGAAGGCGCCGCGGCCAGCGACGTGGAAGACGCGCTCACGCAGCTGCGCGGGGCAGGACCGGGCGTTCGGGCAGCGGATGTCGGCGTCGCCCTCCTTCTCCGGCCGGAGCTCCGTGCCGCACTCGGGACAGTGGGTCGGCATCTCGAACTCGCGCTCCGAGCCGTTCCGTGCGGCCACCACCGGGCCGAGCACCTCGGGGATCACGTCGCCGGCCTTGCGGATGACGACGGTGTCGCCGATCAGGACGCCCTTGCGCTTCACCTCGGAGGCGTTGTGCAGGGTGGCCAGCTGCACGGTGGAACCGGCCACCTTCACCGGCTCCATGTAGGCGAACGGGGTGACGCGGCCGGTGCGGCCCACGTTGACCCGGATGTCGAGGAGCTTCGTCGTCGCCTCTTCGGGCGGGTACTTGAACGCGATCGCCCACCGCGGGGCGCGCGAGGTGGAGCCGAGCCGCCGCTGCAGCGCGTACTGGTCGACCTTCACGACGACGCCGTCGATCTCGTGCTCGACCGAGTGCCGCTGCTCCTTGGTGCGCTCGATGAATTCCCACACCTGGGGCAGGTCGTCGACCACCCGGTAGCGGTCGCTCACCGGCAGGCCGAGGGCCCGCAGCCGGTCGTAGGCCGACGACTGCCGGTCGACCTCGAAACCGCGGTGCGCCCCCACGCCGTGGACGACCAGCCGCAGCGGGCGGGAGGCGGTGACCCGAGGGTCCTTCTGCCGGAGGGAACCGGCGGCGGCGTTGCGCGGGTTGGCGAACGGGGCCTTGCCCTGCTCGACCATCGCGGCGTTCACGTCGGCGAAGGCAGCGACCGGGAAGTAGATCTCCCCCCGCACCTCCAGCAGTTCGGGGACGTCTTCTCCCGTCAACTGCTGCGGCACGTTCTCCATGGTGCGGACGTTGGCGGTGACGTCCTCACCGGTCGTGCCGTCGCCTCGGGTCGCGGCGCGGACCATGCGGCCGTTCTCGTAGACGATGGCGACCGCGACGCCGTCGACCTTCAGCTCGCAGAGGTAGCTCGCACCGGCGGCACCTTCGCGCTCGACGCGCGCCGCCCAGGCCGACAGCTCGTCGCTGGAGAACGCGTTGTCCAGGCTCTGCATCCGCTCGAGGTGCTGCACCGGCGAGAAGGTCGCCGTGAACCCGCCGTTGACCTTCTGGCTCGGCGACTCGGGTGTGACCAGCGCGTGGTGCGCCGCCTCGAGGGCTTTGAGCTCCCCCATCAGCTCGTCGTACTGCCCGTCGCTGACCAGCGGCTCGTCGCGCACGTAGTACGCGAAGGCGTAGCGGTCGAGCTCCTCGGAGAGGTCGCGGTGGCGCGTGCGGGCGTCCCCGGGGACCTCGGTGAGGTCCTCACGGTCGGTCGGCGCGGCGACCTGCGGCTCGTCCAGTTCCGCCTCAGTGCTCACCGTTGCACGGTATCCGGCGGGTACGACCGTCAACCGGGCGTTCCCCGGAAGGGGCTACTCCGGCTGCAGGTACTTCGCCGCCTCGCGGATGTGCGCCATCGCCACCCGGGCGTAGGACGGCGTGGCCCCGGCCAGCCCGCACGCGGGGGTGAGGGTGACCGCAGCGGGCAGCGCGTCGACCGGGAAGCCCAGCTCGCGCCACCAGGCCTGCACCCGCGAGGCCGTCGCCCTGGTCGTGGACAGGGGCGCATCCGTCCCGGGCACGACCCCGGGCAGGAGGTGGACACCCGCCTCGATCGCGGTGCCGAGGGCATCGAGGTCCTGGACCAGCCCGAGATCGAAGGAGAGCCCACCGGCGCCGGCCGCTCGGAAGAGGTCCAGCGGCACGCGGGCCGCGCAGCAGTGCACCACGACCGGCCCCGGCAGAGCGGCGATCACCCCGGCGAGCTCCTGCTCGACCACGTGTGCCTCGACGGCCGACAACGAGCCGAACCCGCTCACCGTGGGCAGCGACCCTTGCAGGACGGCGGGTATCGACGGCTCGTCGAGCTGGACGACGACGCGCGCGCCGGGCACCCGGGCGGCGACGTCCGCGGCGTGCGCGGTCAGCCCCTCGGCGAGGGACTGCGCGAGGTCCCGCCGGGCCCCTGGGTCGACGACGGCACGGTCGCCGCGGCTGCGCTCCAGACCGGCCGCGAGCGTCCACGGCCCCGCGGCCTGGACCTTGAACGGGCCGGTGTACTCCTCGGCGACGTCGGTGAGGGCATCGAGGTCGCGGGCGAGGAACTCCCTGGCCCGGCGCTGGTCGTGGCCGGACCTGGGCACGAGCCGCCAGCCCGCCGGCGTCAGGTCCACGGCGATGTCGACGAGGAGCGCCGCTGCCCGCCCGATCAGGTCGGCGCCGGCACCCCGGCCGGGCAGCTCGGGCAGGTGCGGGAAGTCCGGCAGCTCACCGAGGACCAACCGCACGGCCTCGGCCGGGTCGTCGCCCGGCAGCGACCCGACGCCCGACGCGGGTCCCCATGCACCGGAGGTGCCCTCCGGGACATCGGTGCGGTCGCCGGAGGGACCGTGCTCTCGGGAGGTCACCCCCGCGACGGTAGACGCCGCCCGCCCGGACCTGAAACGGTCGCCCGATCGTGCGCGTACACGCCCGATCTCGGCTATCCCAGGGGGACGACTGTCCCCTGGCCCAGCACCCGATCCCCGCGCTCGGCGTCCGGGAGGTAGAGCACGGCGGACTGGCCGGGGGCGACCCCTCGCTGCTCCTCGGCCAGGACGATGCACAGGCCGCCGTCCGCGGCGGCGCTCACCTCGCAGGCCACCGGGGCGCTGTGGGCCCGCAGTTGGACCTCCGCGACGAACGGCAGCTCCGGAGCGGACCCGGTCCAGGTCGCCGCACGCGTCCGCACCTCGGCGACGCCCGCGAGGTCGGCGGTCCCGATGGTGACCGTCCGCGAGACCGGCTCGATGCCGAGTACGTAGCGCGGGCGCTGGTCACCGACGGCGACTCCGAGCCCGCGGCGCTGCCCGACGGTGAAGCCGTACGTCCCGTCGTGCTCCCCGACCGTCGCACCCGTGGTGGCGTCCACGACGGGGCCCGGCATGCTGCCGAGCCGCCGGGCCAGGAAGCCGCGGGTGTCCCCGTCGGGGATGAAGCAGATGTCGTGCGAGTCGGGCTTGGCCGCGACGGCGAAACCACGCTCGGCGGCGATCGCCCGCACCCGCTCCTTGGTCATGGACCCCAGCGGGAACATCGCGGCGGCCAGCTGGCCGGCCGTGAGCACGGCGAGCACGTAGGACTGGTCCTTGGCCGCGTCCACCGACCGGCGCAGCTCGCCGTCTGCCAGGCGCGCGTGGTGCCCGGTGACGACGGCGTCGAAGCCGAGCGCGACGGCCCGGTCGAGCACCGCGGAGAACTTGATCCGCTCGTTGCAGCGAAGGCACGGGTTGGGCGTCCGGCCGGCCGCGTACTCCGCCACGAAGTCGTCGACGACGTCGTCGGCGAACCGCTCGGCGAGGTCCCAGACGTAGAAGGGGATGCCGAGCTCGTCGGCGACCCGGCGGGCGTCGTGAGCGTCCTCCACGCTGCAGCAGCCACGGGCACCGCTGCGCAGCGTCTGCCGGTCCGGGGAGAGCGCCAGATGGACGCCGGTGACGTCGTGCCCCGCGTCGACCGCCAGGGCCGCGGCGACCGCGGAGTCCACCCCACCGCTCATGGCGGCGAGCAGCCTCATCGGTGCCCCGACCCGGCCCGGCGCGCCCGCTCGACGACGGGGGCGATGACCTCGAGCAGCGCATCGACATCGGCGTCGGTGGAGGTGTGCCCGAGGGTGAAGCGCAGTGAGCTGCGCGCCCGGTCGGTGTCGGCACCGACCGCGAGAAGCACGTGGCTGGGACGGGCGACGCCGGCGCTGCACGCCGAACCGGTCGAGCACTCGATGCCGCGGGCGTCGAGCAGCATGAGCAGCGCGTCCCCCTCGGCACCGCTGAAGGACAGGTGGGCGTTGCCGGGCAGCCGGCCCGGCCCTTGCCCGATCCGGTCGTCCAGGGTGGCCCCGTTGAGCTGGACGCCGGGCACCTGGTCCACGATGCCGGCCACCAGCCGGCCCCGGAGATCGGCGAGACGGGCGGCGCGCTCCTCGCGGGAGGCGACCGCCGTCACCGTGGCGACCGCCAGCCCGACGATGGCCGTGACGTCCAGCGTGCCGGAGCGGACGTCGCGCTCCTGTCCCCCGCCGTGCAGCAACGGCGTGCACTCAGCGTCGCGGCGCAGCAGCAGCGCGCCGGCGCCCATGGGGCCGCCGAGCTTGTGCCCGGTCATCGTGAGCGCGTCGGCGCCGCTGGCGGCGAAGTCGACCGGCACCTGGCCGACGGCCTGGACGGCGTCGGTGTGCAGCGGGACGCCGACGGCGTGTGCGAGCTCGGCCAGTGCGGCGATGTCGCTCACCGTGCCGATCTCGTTGTTGGCCCACATCACGCTGGCGACGGCGACATCCTGCCCGTCGCCCAGCGCGTCCGCGAAGGCCTCGGGGAGGACGCGTCCGCTGGACTCGACCGGCAGCCAGGTGAGGTCGGCGCCGTCGTGCTTGGCCAGCCATTCGACGCTGTCGAGGACGGCGTGGTGCTCGGCCGGGCTGACCACGATGCGGCGGCGACGCGAGTCGGCGTCCCGTCGGGCCCAGAAGAGGCCCTTGACCGCGAGGTTGTCGCTCTCGGTCCCGCCGCCGGTGAACAGCACCTCCGACGGCCGCGCGCCGAGCGCCTCGGCCAGCCGCTCGCGCGACTGCTCGGCGACCCGCCGGGCGGCGCGGCCGCTCGCATGCAGCGACGAGGCGTTCCCGACGCGGCCCAGCTGCTCGGTCATCGCAGCCAGCACCTCGGGGAGCACCGGCGTGGTGGCCGCGTGGTCCAGGTAGACCGGGTCGGAGTTGCTCATGACGTTGCCAGGGTAGTCGCGGGCACGGAGGCCCCCGGCGCGGCCGCCGGGGCCCCGGCCCGGGGCGCGAGCACCGCACCCAGGCCGGCCAGGACGGTGAGGACTCCTACGGCGACCAGCACCGCCGCGCGCAGCGGGAGCAGGCCGCCCGCAGTCGCGGCGACGAGCACTCCGACGAGGCCCACGCACAACGCCGATCCCGTCACGTCGGCGATCTGGAAGGCGGCCGAGTCGGCGCCCCGGCGGTGTTCGGGTGACTGGTCGAGGAGCAGCACGCCCACGCTGGGCATGCCGAGGCCCATACCGAGCCCGGCCACGGCCCAGCTGAGATAGGCCGGCCAGCCGCCCATGCCGGGAACGGCGATCCACGCCGTCGCGGCCAGGCCGGCGGCGAGCAGCAGGAAGCCGACCCGCAGCAGCCGCACCCGCGACGCCCCGGGACGGCGGCCCTGCAGCTGGGACGCGACCGCCCAGCCCAGCGCCCCCGCGGTGAGCGGCACCCCGGCGGCAGCGGGGCTGTAGCCGTGCAAGCGGGACAGGGCCAGGGGCAGCAGGGCGTCCACGCCGAAGAACGACCCGGCCAGCAGGCCGCGCGTGGCCACGACGGCCGGCAGCCCCCTCCGGCCCCGGACCACGCCGGGCGGGAGCAGTGGGCGCAGCCCCACGGCGAGCGCGGCGAGCCCGAGCACGGCGATGCCGACAGCGGCCAGGTCCAGGCGCTGACCGGCGTACTGGAGTGCGCCGATCCCCAGGCCGGCCAGAGCCGCCCACCAGCGCCGCCCTCGCGCCGGAGCCTGGTCCCCCTCGGGCACGGCGAGGCGGCGCATCGCCGGCAGCACCAGCACCAGGCCGACGGCGATCAGCGGCAGCAGGCCGAGGAAGACCAGCCGCCAGCTGAGGTGCGCGGTGACCAGCCCGGCGACGAGCGGGCCGACGAGAGCCGGCAGTACCCAGGCAGCCGAGATGGCGCCGAACAACCGCGGCCGCAGCTCCGCCTCGTAGGCCTGGCCGGCGACGACATAGAGGGAGACCGCGATGATCCCGGCCCCGACGCCCTGCACGGCCCGCGCGGCCACGAACAGCGCCATGCTCCCTGCCGATCCGGCGGCGAGCAGGCCGACGGCGAACCCGGCGACGCCGCCCAGCAGCGCGGTCCGCGGACCGCTCCGGTCGCCGGCGTCCCCGCCGACCACCATCCCGACGACCGAGGCCACCAGGAAGGCGCTGAACGGCCAGCCGTACCAGGCCAGGCCGTGCAGCTCGGCCACCGCCGTCGGCATCGCGGTCGCAACGGCCATGGACTCGAAGGCGACGAAGGTGACCAGCATGAGCAGGCCCGCGGTCGGCAGCCGGTGCGTCCGGTCGAAGAGGGACGGAGAGCTGGTGCGCACGTTCCTCGCCAACTCGCTGCCTGCGCCGGAGCTTCCCGCGAAGACGCGTCGAGCGCCGACCCCGGAGGAATCGGCGCTCGACATGGCCCCGTCCCGGGTCCCGCCCTGAGCGTGCGAAGGGTGGGGAGGACGGGGTCCTTCTACGTGCGAGCGGTGGGGGGCAGGGGGTCCTTTATTTGCGGGCGGTGATCTGCTCGGTCGCGGCCGGGACGACGGTGTTCAGGTCGCCGATGACGCCGAAGTCGGCCAGCTCGAAGATCGGGGCCTCGGGGTCCTTGTTGATGGCCACGATGGTCTTCGAGGTCTGCATGCCGGCCCGGTGCTGGATCGCCCCGGAGATGCCGACGGCGATGTAGAGCTGCGGCGAGACGGTCTTGCCGGTCTGGCCCACCTGGAAGCTGTGCGGGTAGAAGCCGGAGTCGACCGCCGCACGGGAGGCTCCGACGGCCGCGCCGAGGGAGTCGGCCAGCGCCTCGATGATGGAGAAGTTCTCGGCACTGGCGACACCACGGCCACCGGAGACGACGATCGACGCCTCCGTCAGCTCCGGCCGGCTGCTCTTCTGCTCGACCACGCGGTCGACGACGCGGGCCTGCCTGGCCTGGTCGGAGAGCGTCACCGACACCGGCTGCTCGGCCCCGGCCGCGGGGGCGGGCTCGGGGGTGACCGAGTTGCCGCGCAGCGTGTAGATCGGCGTCCCGGTGGTGACCTTCGAGTGGACGATCGTCTGGCCGGCGAAGGCCACCTGGGTCGCCGTGCCGTCGGCGGCGATCTCGGTGACGTCGGTGAGGAAACCGCTACCGGTCTTGACGGCCAGCCGGGCGGCGACCTCCTTGCCCTCGGGGGAGGACGGGATGACGACGGCGGCCGGCGACTTCTCGTTCACCAGCTGCGCCAGCACCTCGGCCTTGGGGGCGACCAGGAAACCGTCGACGTCGTCGGACTCGGCGACGTAGACGATGGCGGCGCCGTACTCCGCGAGGGCGTCCTTCACCCCGGCGGCGGTGCCGGGGGCGGCGACGACGACCGCCGACGGCTCACCGAGCGCGCGGGCCGCGGTGAGTGCTTCCAGGGTGGTCTTGCGGACGCCCGCTCCACCCGAACCATTGCCGGCCGGGTTGAGCTCGGCCAGGACCAGGACCTCTGCCATGGGGTATGTGCTCCTCTTCCTTGATCCGGGCCGGGTCAGACGATCTTCTGCTCGGCGAGGTAGCCGACCAGCTTCTCGGCGCCGTCGCCCTCGTCGGTGACCTTCACGCCCTCACCCTTCGGCGGGCGGCCGGCGAAGTCGAGGACCTGGGTGGAGGCGTTGGCCAGGCCGACGGTGCCCGGGTCGACGCCGAGGTCGGCCAGCGACTTGGTCTCGACCGGCTTCTTCTTGGCGGCCATGATCCCCTTGAACGAGGGGTAGCGCGGCTCGTTGATGGTGTCCCAGGTGGACACGATCGCCGGCAGAGGCGCCTCGACGGCCCAGTAACCGCCGTCGGTCTGCCGCTCGATCTTCGCGGTCGTCCCCTCGACGGTGAGCTTGCGGGCGCCCGACAGCTGCGGGATGCCGAGACGCTCGGAGAGCAGGGCCGGCATCACGCTCATCTGGCTGTCGGTGGCCTCCGCTCCCATGAGGACCAGGTCGTACTCCAGCTGCTGGAGCGCGGCCGCCAGGACGGCGCTGGTCTGCAGCGCGTCCGACCCGTGCAACGCGTCGTCGACGACGTGCACGGCCTTGTCCGCGCCCATGGAGAGGGCCTTGCGGATGGCGTCGGTGGCGGAATCGGGGCCGACGGTCAGCACGGTGACCTCGCCGCCCTGGGCCTCCTTGACCGTCAGCGCCTCCTCGATGGCGTACTCGTCCATCTCGTTGATGACGTTGTCAGCGGTAGCGCGGGCGACGGTGTTGTCCGCCGAGTCCAGCTTGCGCTCACTGCCCGAGTCCGGGACCTGCTTGACAAGAACGACGATGTTCAACGCTCGGACCTTCCTCCGCGACGTTCAGGACGCGGGCCCACGGCCCGCCTGGCTCCGATCATGGAGGTTACTGGGCGGTAACGCGGACGCGAGCCGAGGGGCGGGTGACGCCGCTCACGCCGCCCCGTCGGCGTCCGTGACAGTGGGCTCCACGGGCGCGACGAGCACCGGCCGGTCGGCGGGGCGGACGGTGACCAGCGTCCCCGGGGTGAGGTCGGCGCTCGAGGCGCTGGGGACGTCGATCTTCACCTCGACGCCGTCCGGCAGCGCCACCGCGACGCGCGTGCTGGCGCCGGAGAACGTGCGGGTCACGACCCGGCCGGCCCCGGCGGCGTCCGCCGACACCTGCAGCGACTCAGGCCGGACGAGGGCGACCACCGGACCGGAGGCCGGCGCGGAGCCGGCCAGCAGACGGCGGGTCCCGAGCAGCTCCACCTCGCCGCCACTGACGGTCGCGGGCAGCCGGTTCATCGTGCCGACGAACTCGGCCACGAACGCGGTCGCGGGCCGCTCGTACAGCTCGTCGGGCGAGGCGATCTGCTCCAGCCGGCCGCTGCGCATCACCCCGACACGATCGGCGACCGAGAGCGCCTCGGACTGGTCGTGGGTGACGAAGACGGTCGTGATGCCGAGCTCGAGCTGGATCCGGCGGATCTCCTCACGCAACTGGACGCGCACCTGGGCGTCCAGCGCGGACAGCGGCTCGTCGAGCAGCAGCACCTGAGGAGCCACGGCAAGTGCCCGGGCCAGCGCAACCCGCTGCTGCTGGCCGCCCGACAACTGGTGCGGGTACCGGTTCCCCCGGTCGGCGAGGCCCACCAGCTCCAGCAGCTCGGCGGCCCGGCCGGCCCGCTCGGCCTTGCCCCGGCGGCGCACCCGCAGGCCGAACGCGACGTTGTCGGCCACGGTGAGGTTCGGGAACAGGCTGTAGGCCTGGAAGACCATGCCCATGTCCCGCTTGCTCGCCGGGACGTCGGTGATGTCCCGCCCACCGAGGAGCACCCGGCCCTCGTCGGGCCGGTCGAACCCCGCGATCGCCCGCAGCGCCGTCGTCTTGCCGCAGCCCGACGGGCCCAGCAGCGCCAGGAACTCGCCGCCGTCGATGTCGAGATCCAGGCCGTCGAGCGCCAGCACCGAGCCGTACCGGCGGGTCAGCCCCTCCAGCCGCACGCCGACCCCGGGCCGGTCCCGAAGCTCGGCGGTGCTTCCGGACCTGCTGCCTGCCGGCATCTCGCTCTCGGCGGTGGTGGCGGCGGACGCCGTCATGAGGTCTCCTTCGTGTCGCGCCGGCGGTCCAGCGCGGAGATCAGCAGCAGCAGGCCCCACGTCACCATCAGGGCGAGCACCGAGACCGCCACCGACAACTGCGGTGCGGACCCCGAGATCTTGACGATCCAGGTCGGGAAGGTCTCGAAGCCCAGGATCGACGCGATCGTGAACTCGCCCATCACCAGGGCGAGGGTCAGGAACGAGGCGTTGAGCACCGACGTGCGCAGCACCGGCAGGACGACCGACAGCAACACCCGTGGCCAGGACGCGCCCAGGCTGCGGCCGGCCTCGGTGAGGGTGCGCAGGTCGGCTCCACGCACGCCGGCGTCCAGCGCGCGGTAGACGAAGGGCATGGCCAGGACCACGTAGACCAGCACCAGGATCCAGGGCAGCGCCGGCTTCTGGAGGGCGAAGAACGCCTGCGCCAGCGGAGTGTTCAGGAAGTAGTCGGGCGCCCAGGACAACACGCTGCGCACGCCGACGACCAAGGCGATCGGCGGCAGCACGAGCGGCAGGAGCGTGAGCAGTTCGACCGTCGTCCGCATCCGCCGCAGCCGCAGCTCCACCAGGACGACGGTCGGGACCATGAGCGCCAGCACGATCAGCACGGTGAGGACGGCGAGGATCAGCGAGCGGGTGAACGCCACGGCGAAGCCGGGGGACGACGGGATGCCGGTGTAGAACTCGGCGGTCAGCCCGCCTCCGCCCCGGCGCACGGTGAACAGCACCGACGCCGCGATCGGCACCACGAAGTAGAGGCCGAGCACGAGGAGGACGGCGAACCGCCAGGCTCCCGCTCCGCGCCGACCCCGGCGCAGCGCGGTCGGCGGCGCTACTCCCCCGGCGCCCGCCACGCCGGCGGCGCCGACCCCGGTGGTGCCGAGCGCCGTCACGACAGCCACCGCTGGGTGCGCCGTTGCACCCAGGCGTAGAAGGCCATCACGACGCCGATCAGCAGCATCATCCCGAGCGCCAGCGCCTTGCCCAGGCTCTCCGCACCGACGACGACGTTGCTCGACAGCGCGTCGGAGATCTGCAGGGTGACCAGCGGGATGCTGCTGCCGACGAGGGCGTACGCGGTGGCGTACGCGGCGAACGCGGAGGCGAACAGCAGCATCGTCGCGCCGATGACCGGCGGCGCGAGCACCGGGCCACCGACGTGCCGCCAGTACTGCCAGCCGGAGGCACCCAGATTGTCCGACGCCTCCCGCCACTGGGGGCGCAGCGCCTCGAGCGCGGGCGTGATCGTCAGCACCATCAGTGGGATCAGGAAGTAGAGGTAGACCAGCGCCAGACCCGTCATCGAGAAGAGCGAGAAGCCGCCCAGCCCGATGCCGAGAGTGTTGGTGAGGAAGACCGTCAGAACCCCGGCGTTGCCGATGGTCGCGAGGAACGCGAACGCCAGGGGGACGCCACCGAAGTTGGCCAGCACGCCCGACGCGGTCAGCACCAGACGGCGCAGGAGCAGATTGCGCCGGGTGCGCGAGATCGCCACAGCCAGGGCGAGGCCGAGGACGGCGCCGAGCACCGCGGTGATCACCGACAGCTCCAGGCTGCCGAGGTAGGCCCGCCGGTAGGGGCCCTTGGTGACCGCGACGATCGACGCGGTCGACCACGAGGTCTGGAACGTGGTCGGGTCCGTGGTGCGGAACGCCTCGATGGCGACCACGACGACGGGCAGCAGCAGGAACACCGCGATGTAGAGGAAGAACGGCAGCGCGCCGAGCGCGACCAGTGCACGGCCGCGCCGGCCCCCGCTGCGGGGGGCCGGCGCGGTCGTTCCGGATGCGGTACTCAGCCCGACATCTCCGCGTTCCAGCGATCGGCGACCACCTTCTGGGCCGCCGTCTGCTGGGCCTGGGTCGGGAACTCGACCGATCCCGAGACCTCGGGCAGCGCCTTGAGGGCGGCGGCGTCGGCGGTGCCGGCCTTCTTCATCGCGTCCAGCCGGACCGGACGGGAGTGGCCCTGCAGCCAGATGTTCTGCCCCTCGTCGCTGTAGAGGAACTCCTCCCAGAGGCGCGCGGCCGCCGGGTGCGGGGCGAACTTGCTGATGGCCTGGTTGTAGTAGCTGCCGAACACGCCATCGGTCGGAACGTTGACCTCGAAGGTCACGCCGGCCTTCTTCAGGGTGTCGACCTGGCCGAGGTTGGCGTAGTCCCAGTCGATCGAGATCGGCGTCTCACCGCTCTGCACCGTGGCCGGGGTGATCTCGACCGGGTTGAAGTTGCCGGCCTTCTTCACCGAGACGAAGAAGTCGATCCCCTTGCCGATGTCGTCCAGGCTGCCGCCGTTGGCCAGCGAGGCGGCCCATACGCCGCTGAACGCCGCGCCCGCCTTCGTCGGGTTGCCGTTGAGGGCCACCTGCTTGGCGTACTGCGGGTCGAGCAGCTCCTTGAAGGAGGTCGGGCAGACCTTCACCTTCTGCGTGTTGCAGCCGATCGAGATGAAGCCGCCGTAATCGTTGTACCAGTTGCCCTTCGGGTCCTTCTGGTTGTCGGGGATGTCCCCCCACGTGGCCACCTGGTAGGGCGCGGTCAGCTTCTGCGCGGCCGCCTGCAGCGCGAAGCTCGCGCTGACGTCGAGGACGTCGGGGGCGCGATCCTGCCCCTTCTGGCTGGTGACGGCGTTGAGCTCGTCTGAGCTGGAGCCGTCGGGCAGCGCGCTGTTGATCTTGATGCCGTACTTGTCCGTGAACGCCTTGAGCATCGCGCCGTAGTTGGCCCAGCTCGGGGGCAGCGCGATGACGTTGAGCGTCCCCTCGGCCTTTGCGGCCTTCACCAGGGCGTCCATCCCACCGACGTCCTTGGCGGAGGTCGCGGTGGCGGCGTTGGTCCCGCCCCCGGTGCCCCCGGTTCCGGCGCCGCTCGAGCCGCAGGCGGTGAGGGCCAGCCCGGCAGTGACGGCCACGACGGCCGCTCGCAGGGTGCTTCGTCGCACGTGTCCTCCTGGTAGTGGTGCCGCGTCGCACCGATCATGGTGCCGCTACGCGCTGGGCCTCGATGACCCGGTCCGCGCAACCTGGCCGATTGTGGCCGACGGATCGACTCCCGGGGCAGTTACGCGACCCGAACGTGACCTGGCCATTCGGTGAACCCGTACGGAACGGGTGTCCGGCGCCGATACCTCACCGGCCGGTGAACTGCGCCTTCCCCGGCCCGTTCTCGAGGAACGAGCGCATCCCGGTCTTCTGGTCCTCGGTGTCGAACAGCTCGGCGAACAACCGGCTCTCCAGCGCGAGCCCTTCCTCGATGGGCAGCTCGAGCCCCTCGTCGATGGCCTGCTTGGCCGCGGCCAGGGCCCGCGGCGGACCGGCGGCGAACTTGCGGGCCATCGCCACAGCGGTGGAGTAGACCTCGTCGTCGGGCACGACCGCGTCGGCCAGGCCGATCTCCAGGGCCTCGTCCGCGCCCACGTGCCGGCCGGTGAAGATCAGGTCCTTGGCCTTGGCCGGGCCGACGAGCCGGGCCATCCGCTGGGTGCCGCCCGCGCCGGGGATGACGCCGAGCAGGATCTCGGGCTGGCCGACCTTGGCCGACGCCCCGAGCACTCGGAAGTCGGCGCACAGCGCCAGCTCGTAGCCGCCGCCGAGCGCATACCCGGTGATGGCGGCGATGACCGGCTTGGGGATCCGGGCGACCTCGGTGAACGACGCGGTGAGCTCGCGCCCCCAGGCGACCATGCCGGTGCCGTCCAGCTCGGACATCGACGTGATGTCGGCGCCCGCCGCGAAGACGCGCTCCCCGCCGTAGAGGACGACGGCCCGCACGTCCTCGCGTCGGCCGGCCTCCAGGGCCGCGACCCGGACCTCCTGGAACAGCTGCTCGTTGATCGCGTTCATCTTCGGCCGGTCGAGCCGGATCGTGCCGACCCCGTCCTCTACCTGCAGGGTCACGAATTCGGGATCAGCCATGCAGGCACCCTAAGGCCCCGCTGCAGGGTCCCGCCGCGAGCCTGCGAGCGGTGGGGGGCAGGGGGGTCCTCGTTCACGCCGCCCGTCGGGCGGTGAAGCGGCCTGCAGTCCTGGTCAGGGCCAGCCCGATCCCGAAGGTCTCCGACAGGGCGGCGTCCGTGAGGACGTCGTCCGCCGGTCCCGCAGTCACGATCTGGCCGTCGCGGAGCAGGAGGGCGTGGGTGTAGCCGGGTGGGATCTCCTCGACGTGGTGGGTGACGAGCACCTGCGCCGGGGCGTAGTGGTAACGGGCCAGGTCCGACAGCCGGGCCACGAGGTCCTCCCGCCCGCCGAGGTCGAGACCGGCGCCCGGCTCGTCGAGCAGCAGCAGCTCGGGATCGGGCATCAGCGCGCGGGCGATCTGCACCCGCTTGCGCTCACCCTCGCTGAGCGTGCCGAAGGTCCGGGTGGCCAGCGGGGCGACACCCCACTGCTCCATGAGCAGAGCCGCGCGGGTCAGGTCGTGGACGTCGTACTGCTCCCGCCAGCGGCCGACGACGGCGTAGCCCGCCGACACCACGATGTCGCCGGTCCGCTCCGAGGGCTGGAGGCGCTGAGCCAGGGCCGCGCTGGTCAGCCCGATGCGGGGGCGGAGCTCGAAGACGTCGACCGCACCGAGGGTCTCCCCCAGCAGCCGGACCTCTCCGCGGGTGGGGTGCATGAGGGCGGCGGCGAGCTGCAGGAGCGTTGTCTTCCCCGCGCCGTTGGGCCCGAGAATCACCCAGCGTTGGTCGGCCTCGACGGTCCAGTCGAGCCCGCGCAGGAGGTGTGTCTCCCCTCGAACGACGTCGACCCCGGACATCTCGACGACAGCCCCGAGGGCGCCTGTGCTCGACACATCCCCCATCCAACCAACCCCAGGGCACTGACCTGCGGCCCGACTCGGCCGAGACTTGGCACTATCAGGGAGTGGCCCGACGTCCAACTGGTGAGGTCCTACCCGGTTCTCCCTCTCCGCTCGGCGCGCACTGGGACGGGACGGGCACCAATTTCGCGCTGTGGGCCGCCGACGCGCAGGCGGTCGACCTCTGCCTCTTCGACGAGGACGGGACCGAGGATCGCTACCGACTGGAGGACACCACCCACCAGGTCTGGCACGGCCGGCTCAACGGCGTCGGGCCGGGCCAGCGTTACGGCTACCGGGTCCACGGCGCGTACGACCCCCCGTCAGGGCACCGGCACAACCCGGCCAAGTTGCTGCTGGACCCCTATGCCCGAGCAGTCGACGGCGAGCTCACCCTGCATCCCGCGCTGTTCGGCTACGCCGGGGACGCCGTCGACGGGGTCGCGATCGACCGGCAGGACTCCGCGCCGTTCATGCCGCGGGGCGTGGTGGTGCACGATCCGTTCCCCTGGAACGGCGACCGACCCCCGCGCACCTCGTGGTCGGACACCGTGATCTACGAGCTGCACGTCAAGGGCGCCACCGCACTGCACCCGGACGTTCCCCCTGCGCTACGCGGCACCTACGCCGGCCTTGCGCACCCGGCGTTCATCGAGCACCTGAAGGCGCTCGGCGTCACCGCGGTCGAACTCATGCCGGTGCACCACTTCGTCAGCGAGCCGCACCTGCTGCGCCGGGGCCTGTCCAACTACTGGGGGTACAACACCCTCGCCTACTTCGCCCCGCACGCCGGCTACAGCTCCTCGGGCAGCGCCGGCGGTCAGGTCACCGAGTTCAAGACGATGGTCAAGCAGCTGCACGCGGCCGGGATCGAGGTCATCCTCGACGTCGTCTACAACCACACGGCGGAGGGCGACCACACCGGCCCGACGCTGTCGTTCAAGGGCATCGACAACCCCGGCTACTACCGGCTCGACGGCGGCAACCGCGCCCGCTACACCGACTACACCGGCTGCGGGAACACCCTCGACGTCCGTCGTCCGGCCGTCCTCGCGCTGCTCATGGACTCGCTGCGCTACTGGGTCACCGAGATGCATGTCGACGGCTTCCGCTTCGACCTCGCCTCCGCGCTGGCCCGCTCGATGCACGACGTGGACCGGCTGTCGGCGTTCTTCGACGTGGTCCACCAGGACCCGGTGGTCAGCCAGGTCAAGCTGATCGCCGAGCCGTGGGACGTCGGGCCGGGGGGCTACCAGGTGGGCAACTTCCCCCCGCCCTGGACGGAGTGGAACGGCAAGTACCGCGACACCGTCCGCGACGTCTGGTCAGGGGCACACGTCGGGGTCCGCGACCTGGCCTACCGGCTCACCGGCTCCTCCGACCTGTACCGGTCCGACGGGCGCCGTCCGTTCGCCAGCATCAACTTCGTGACCGCGCACGACGGGTTCACCCTCAACGACCTGGTCACCTACCAGCACAAGCGCAACGAGGCCAACGGCGAGGGCAACCGGGACGGCGAGAGCCACAACCGCAACTGGAACAGCGGCGTCGAGGGCCCCTGCGACGATCCGGACGTCCTCGCCCTGCGCGCGCGTCAGGTGCGCAACCACCTGGCCACGCTGCTGGTCTCCACCGGCGTCCCGATGCTGACCGCCGGGGACGAACTCGGCCGCACGCAGCGCGGCAACAACAACGCGTACTGCCAGGACAACGACATCTCCTGGCTGGACTGGGAGAACGTCGACGCCGACCTGTTCGCCTTCGTCGGCCGCCTCATCGAGTTGCGCCGGTCGGCACCGGTCCTCCGGCAGGAGGTCTTCTTCGAGGGGCACGAGATCAAGGGCACCGAGCTGCCTGGCACGGGGGGCACCCGCGACCTTGCCTGGTTCGCCCCCAACGGTGGCCAGCTGACCACCACCGACTGGTTCGACACCGGCCTGCAGACCCTCGGGATGTATCTCGACGGCCGCGGCATCCGGCACCGCGACCAGCACGGCCATGCGGTCGTGGACGACAGCTACCTGGTGCAGCTGCACGCCGGTCCCGATCCGGTCACCGTGCAGCTGCCCGGGCCGCCGTGGGCGGACGCCTACGAGCTGGTGGTCTCCACCGAGTACCCGACGGGAGCGCCGCCGGACCCGATCATCGTGGCCCCCGGCGCCGTGGAGCTTCCGGGCCGGACCGTCTGGGTGCTCAGGGTTCTGCGGAGGCCCTGACCCCCCTGGTCGGGGACGGGCCGGGTGACCGGAGTGCCCAGCCGACCACGACCGTCGTGCCGAGTGGGGCCCGGAGGGTCCCGCGCAGGCGCGACTCAACGGCTCCGCTCAGCCGGGGACGGCTCCTGGCCGCGGTGCGGCCCGGAGGGTCGCAGTGTTATTCGTTTGGCTGCTCGAAGGTGATCACGGTCCAGCCCAACAGCAGCCGGTCGCCGTCGGAGAGCGGGTGCGCCACCCCCGGCTCGAGCTGTGTCCACTCGGTCGCCTCGGGCCCCGCGACGTGGGTGCCGTTGAGCGAGCCGAGATCGACCAGCGCCACCTCGCGGCCGTTGCGCTGGAGCGCCGCGTGCGCCGAGGACAGCACGTTCTGGGTGTCGGCGATCGGCACCGCCCGGGCGGACCCGGCGGCCACCAGCTCGTGGTTGTCGGGACGACGCCCGAGCACGAGGTCCTCGTCGACGCTGACGACCATGCCGTCGTCGAAGCGCAGGACCGGTGCCGCGGTCGACTCCGGCCGCCAGAACGCCGTCTGCTCACCGGAATCCGGGCGCGCCGAGGAGGACCGGCCGGAGCCGAAACCCGCGTCCGAGCCCGCGGTGAACGGCGAAGGGCTCGAGGCCGCCGGGGGGGCCGACGCGGCCGGCGCCGCCTTCGCCATCTGCAGCGTCGCCCCCGAGCCGGGGACGATCCCCTCGACGAGGTCGAACGCGACACCCGGGGACATCTGCGATGCCGCGCCGCCGGGGCCGACGTAGAGGCTCTGACCCAGCGGGAAGCCCGAGGCGAGCGTGCCACCGTCCACCGACGACCCGGACAGCGGCACACCGTCGACGGACGGCTGCCCCTTGCCGGACCACAGCGCGACCGGGGGGTCGGAGAGGACGAGGGCGAACGAGGCCTCGCCGTGGGCGAGCGAACTCACCTGGCCGGCGACGGCGGACAGCACCCGGTCGGCGCCCGGTCCGGACACACCCAGGCAGGCGTGCAGGGCCGCGACGAGAGCGGGCGAGCCGGGTGCGTCGACCCAGAGCAGCGATCCGCCACGACGGGCCACGACGGAGTCTCCAGGCAGGACTTCACAGCGGTCGGGCATGGCCTCCAGCCTAGTGATGTCCGGGCGTTCTGGCTGGTCGCACAGAACCGCCACGCCGGGCGATCACGGCATCACACGGTGCACGTGAGACGTGGGTGAGAGAAGTGTCTCCGGAGTTCCGGTCAGGCGTTGCTCACCACGCCCAGCTCGGCAGGATCTGCCAGGTGCGCGGAGTTCGGGAGCACCCGCACCGTGTAACCGAACGCCCCGGTCCGCTCCAGCGGGACGGTGGCGGTGAACCAGTGCCGGGAGCCGTCGGTCTGCTCGTGCTCCATCGGAACGGTGGTCACCTCGTGCAGGGCCTCGGAGTCGTCCACCCGGCCGTAGGCGGCCTGAACCTGGACGTCGTCGGGCGCGAGTCCCGGCAGTTCCACCTCGGCCCGCAGCGCAACGGTCGACCCGATCTCAGGGGTGTCCCCCGCGCCGGTCGCCTCGACGTGGGCGACGCGCACGGTGTCCCAGTTCTGCAAGGCACGGGCGCGCCAGGCAGATTCCTCGCGCGCGGGGGCGTAACCCTCGGCGGCCATGGCCCGGGCCGAACCGGTGGCAGGGACGTAGAGGTTGCGGACGTAGTCGCGCACCATCCGGGTGGCCAGCACCTTCGGTCCGGTCTCGCGGAGCGTGTGCCGCACCATCTCCACCCACCGGGCAGGGACACCGTCGTGGCCGGTCTCGTAGAAGCGCGGCACCACGTGGTTCTCGAGCAGGTCGTAGATCGCCCTGGCCTCGACCTCGTCCCGTCGGTCGGGGTCGGCGATGCCGTCAGCGGTGGGGATGGCCCACCCGTTCTGGCCGTCGTACCACTCGTCCCACCAGCCGTCGCGGATGGAGAGATTCAACCCGCCGTTCAGGGCCGCCTTCATGCCCGACGTCCCGCAGGCCTCGAGCGGGCGCAGCGGGTTGTTCAGCCAGACGTCGCACCCCCAGTAGAGGTAGCGGGCCATGCCGATGTCGTAGCCGGGAAGGAACGTGATGCGGTGCCGGATCTCCGGATCGTCGGCGAACTGCACCATCTCCTGGATGAGCTGCTTGCCGCCGTCGTCGGCGGGATGGCTCTTGCCGGCGATGACGAGCTGGATCGGCCGCTCGGGGTCCAGCAGCAGCGCCTTGAGCCGCTCCGGGTCGCGGAGCATCAGCGTGAGGCGCTTGTAGGACGGCACGCGACGGGCGAACCCGATGGTCAGGACGTCGGGATCGAACGCCGTCCCGGTCCATCCGACCTCGGCCTCGGTGGCTCCCCGGGAGAGCACTGTCTCGCGCAGCCGGCGGCGGACCTCGTCGACGAGCCGGGACCTCAGCATGCGGCGGGTGCTCCACAGCTCGCCCGGTGCGATCTTGTCCACGCCGTCGAAGTGCTCCGGGCCGTCGATCTCCAGCGGGTCACCCTCGCTGGAGGTCTGCGTGCCCAGCTCGATCAGCTCGCGGGCGGTCCACGTGGGCGCGTGCACGCCATTGGTGATGTACCCGATCGGCACGTCCTCCTCGTCGAAGCCGGGCCACAGGTCCTTGAACATGTAGCGGCTGACGATGCCGTGGAGTCGGCTGACCCCATTGGCGCGCTGGCCCAGCCGCAGGCCCATGTGCGCCATGTTGAACTTCGACGGGTCCTGCTCGGCGCCCAGCGCCAGGAACTGGTCCAGCGGCACGCCGAAGCCGGCGAAGTAACGCTCGATCAGCGCCTTGGGGAAGCGGTCGATCCCGGCCTCGACCGGGGTGTGGGTCGTGAACACCGTGCCGGCCCGCACCGCCTGGAGCGCCTCGGCGAAGGTCAGGCCGTGCGACTCGATCAGCTCGCGGATCCGCTCGACGCCCTGGAAGCCGGCGTGCCCCTCGTTGGCGTGGAAGACCTCCGGCGCCGGGACGCCGGTCAGCGCGCAGTACGTGCGCAGCGCACGCACGCCCCCGATGCCCAGGAGCATCTCCTGCCGGAGCCGGTGGTCCTCGTCGCCGCCGTAGAGCCGATCGGTCACGAGCCGCTCGGCCGGCGCGTTCTCCTCGATGTCGCTGTCGAGGAGCAGCAGCGACACCCGGCCCACCTGGGCGCGCCACACGTGCGCGTGCAGGGTGCGGCCCTCCGGAAGCGGCACGGAGATGACGGCGGCCGACCCGTCGGCCTGACGCAGGAGCTTCACCGGCAGACCGTGCGGGTCCAGCGACGGATAACGCTCGAGCTGCCAGCCGTTCGCCGACAGGCTCTGGGCGAAGTAGCCGGCGCGGTAGAGCAGGCCGACGCCGATCAGCGGGACGCCGAGGTCGGAGGCGGCCTTGAGGTGGTCGCCGGCGAGGATGCCCAGCCCGCCGGAATACTGCGGCAGGACCTCGGTGATGCCGAACTCGGCAGAGAAGTAGGCGATGCTCGCGGGCGCCTCCTTCCCGAGGGACTGGTACCAGCGCGGCGTCGTGAGGTACTCCTGCAGGTCGTCGACGGCGTCCTGGAGCCGGCGGACGAACTTGCGGTCCTTGGCCAGCTGCGCCAGTCGCTCGGCCGACACCTCACCGAGCGCCCGCACCGGGTCCCCCCCGACGCGCTGCCACAGCTCCGGGTCCAGGGACTCGAAGAGGTCGCGCGTCTCCGGGTGCCAGGACCACCGGAGGTTCATCACCAGCTGCGACAGAGGCATCAGCGGCTCGGGGAGAGCTGCCCGGACAGTGAATCGACGGAGTGCTCGCACCGCCCGAGACTAACCGCACTGTGCCCTTCGCCACGGCGCCGAGGACCAGTCGGAGACACCCGCCCCACGAACCCCATGCGTCAGCGCCTACCGCACTCCCCGCAGGGTCCCTCCACGGAGTGCCCGCGACCGGCGCCAAGGTGCTGGCCAGAGCCGATCTCGATAGCGTTGAGGCGATGACTGGCCGCGCAAACCTCCGCCTCGGCATCACCGATGTCCACCCCGTCGTCTCGTGCGGGGCCTTCTCGGCCCGCGCAGTGGTCGGGGAACACCTGCCTGTCACCGCCACCGTGTTCCGCGAGGGCCACGACGCCGTCGCCGCGAACGTGGTCTGGGAGCCCCCCGCCGGGAGCGGGTCGACCACCCCACCCCCGCTGATCCGCATGGCGAAGTACGGCCTGGAGCCCGACCGCTGGCTGGCCACCGTGGTGCCCGACCGCGAGGGCTGCTGGACGTTCCGTATCGAGGCGTGGAGTGACCCGCTCGCGACCTGGCGGCATGCGGTGGAGGTCAAGGTCGAGGCCGGGCAGGGGCCCGAGGAACTCGCGAACGACCTGGAGGAGGGGGCCCGGCTGCTCGACCGGGTGGCCGCTGAGGCGCCGGAGCGCGACCGGGAGGCGGTCGCCGCGGCCGCCGCCGCGCTGCGCGACACCTCGCTCGAGCTGACCTCCCGGATCGCGCCCGCGCTCACCCCGACGCTGCAGCAGTACGTGCACGACCACCCGGTGCGGGAGCTGATCACCCGATCCCCCAGCTACGAGGTCTGGGTCGACCGGCCCCGGGCGCTGTACGGGTCCTGGTACGAGTTCTTCCCCCGCTCGGAGGGTCCTGTCGTCGGTGGGATCCCGACGCACGGGACGTTCGCGAACGCGCAGGAGCGGCTGCCTGCGATCGCCGACATGGGCTTCGACGTGGTGTACCTGCCGCCGATCCACCCGATCGGGACGGTCAACCGCAAGGGCAGGAACAACACCTTGAGTCCCGAGCCGCACGACGTCGGCTCACCCTGGGCCATCGGCAGCGCCGAGGGCGGCCACGACGCGGTCCACCCCCAGCTCGGCACCATGGACGACTTCAAGGCCTTCGTCGCCCGCACCCGGGAGCTCGGCATGGAGGTCGCCCTCGACTTCGCGCTGCAGGCGGCGCCGGACCACCCGTGGGTGCAGAGCAATCCCGAGTGGTTCACCACCAAGCCCGACGGCACGATCGCCTACGCCGAGAACCCGCCGAAGAAGTACCAGGACATCTACCCGATCAACTTCGACAACGACCCCGAGGGCATCTACGCCGAGACCCTCCGGGTGATCCGGGTCTGGATCGAGGCCGGCGTCCGCATCTTCCGGGTCGACAACCCGCACACCAAGCCGCTGAACTTCTGGCACTGGCTCATCTGGGAGGTCAAGAAGACCGACCCCGACGTGCTCTTCCTCGCCGAGGCCTTCACCCGGCCGGCGATGATGCACCAGCTGGCCCGGATCGGGTTCACGCAGTCCTACACGTACTTCACCTGGCGGACCCAGCGCGCCGAGCTCGAGGACTACGGCCGCGAGCTCGCCCAGAACGCGCACTACATGCGGCCGAACTTCTTCGTGAACACACCGGACATCCTGCACGAGTCGCTGCAGTTCGGCGGGCCACCGATGTTCAAGATCCGCGCGGTGCTGGCGTCGATGATGAGCCCGAGCTGGGGCGTCTACTCGGGCTTCGAGCTCTTCGAGCACGTCGCCGTGCGCCCCGGCAGCGAGGAATACCTCGACAGCGAGAAGTACCAGCTGCGGCCGCGCGACTGGGCCGGGGCGGAGGCCTCCGGACGCAGCCTGGCCCCCTACCTGCGCCGGCTCAACGAGATCCGCAGGGCGCACCCCGCCCTCCAGCAGTTGCGCACGCTGCGGTTCCATCCGGTGGACAACCCGAACCTGATCTGCTTCTCCAAGACCGACCCGGGGTCGACCGACGCCGTCATCGTGGTCGTCAACCTCTCCAGCCACCACACCCAGATCGGGACGACGGCGCTCGACCTGACCGCCCTGGGCCTGGACTGGCACGAGCGGTTCGGGGTCACCGACGAGCTCACCGGCGCGCACTACGACTGGGGCCAGTTCAACTACCTGGAGCTCGACCCGTACCGCGAGCCCGCGCATATCTTTGGGGTGGCCTTCCCGCGGCCGGTGCAGTTCCCTCCCCCGGTCCCCTGACCACCCGACCGCCCTCTCGACCGAACGAGGTCTGTCCGCACCGATGACCGTCCCCCTCCCCGCCTCCTCCGGCCCTTCCGCGCTGCCGCAGCCCGGCAGCGACCCGGAGTGGTACAAGCGCGCCGTCTTCTACGAGGTGCTCGTCCGCGGCTTCGCCGACAGCAACGGTGACGGCGTCGGCGACCTGCGCGGCATGATCGACAAGCTGGACTACCTGCAGTGGCTCGGCGTCGACTGCCTCTGGCTGCCCCCGTTCTTCGCTTCACCCTTGCGCGACGGTGGCTACGACGTCAGCGACTACACCGCCGTGCTGCCCGAGTTCGGCGACATCGAGGACTTCCGCGAGTTCCTGGACGCCGCCCACTCGCGCGGCATGCGCGTGATCATCGACTTCGTCATGAACCACACCTCGGACCAGCACCCTTGGTTCCAGGCCAGCCGCAACGACCCGGACGGGGAGTACGGCGACTTCTACGTATGGGCCGACGACGACACCGGCTACCCCGACGCCCGGGTCATCTTCGTCGACACCGAGAGCTCGAACTGGACGTTCGACCCGGTGCGCAAGCAGTACTTCTGGCACCGCTTCTTCTCCCACCAGCCGGACCTGAACTTCGAGAATCCGAAGGTGCAGGAGGCGATCATCGACGCCCTGCGCTTCTGGCTGGACCTCGGCATCGACGGCTTCCGGCTCGACGCGGTGCCCTATCTGTTCGAGGAGGAGGGCACCAACTGCGAGAACCTGCCGAGGACCCACGAGTTCCTCAAGCAGGTGCGCAAGGTCGTCGACGTGGACTACCCCGACCGGGTGCTGCTGTGCGAGGCCAACCAGTGGCCGGCCGACGTCGTCGAGTACTTCGGCGAGAACGGCGACGAGTGCCAGATGGCCTTCCACTTCCCGGTGATGCCGCGCCTGTTCATGGCCGTGCGGCGGGAACAGCGCTTCCCGATCTCGGAGATCATGGCGCAGACGCCGGACATCCCGGACAACGCCCAGTGGGGCATCTTCCTGCGCAACCACGACGAGCTGACCCTCGAGATGGTCAGCGACGAGGAGCGCGACTACATGTGGGGGGAGTACGCGAAGGACCCCCGCATGAAAGCCAACATCGGCATCCGCCGCCGGCTGGCGCCCCTGCTGGACAACGACGCCAACACCCTCGAGCTGTTCAACGCGCTGCTGCTCTCGCTGCCCGGGTCGCCGGTCCTCTACTACGGCGACGAGATCGGCATGGGCGACAACATCTGGCTCGGTGACCGCGACGGCGTCCGGACGCCGATGCAGTGGACGCCCGACCGCAACGGCGGTTTCTCCACGGCCGACCCGCAGCGCATGTACCTGCCGCTGAACCAGGACCCGGTCTACGGCTACCAGGTGACCAACGTCGAGTCGCAGTTGCGCAACACCAACTCGATGCTGCAGTGGCTCCGCCGGATGATCCAGGTCCGCAAGGAACACCCCACCTTCGGCCGCGGTGATTTCGAGGAGGTCGGCTCACGCAACCCGACGGTGCTGTCCTTCGTGCGCAGGTTCGGCGACGACCTCGTCCTCTGCGTCAACAACCTGTCCCGCTTCCCACAGCCGGTGGAGCTGGACCTGCGCCAGTTCGAGGGCTACACCCCGGTCGAGCTCACCGGCCGGGTGGAGTTCCCGCAGATCGGCGTGCTGCCGTACATGCTGACGCTGGCGGGGCACGGCTTCTACTGGTTCGAGCTGTCCCAGCCCACCGAGCCCGGGCCGGACGAGCACGAAGACTGGGAGAGCGCCACCTCCAGCGCGGTCGCCGACTCCCTGCTGGCTGCCGGCGTGGTCAGTGACACCGAGGAGGTGCCCGGGGACGCCCCGGAGGGCGGATCCTCGTCAGCACCCGACGCATCGCCCCAGGACAGAGGCGCCCGATGAAGCAGCTGACCGATCTCTTCCAGGAATGGATGCCGCACCAGCGTTGGTTCGGCGGCAAGGGCCGGGAGTGGGCCGACGTCACCGAGGACGGTTTCTTCCTCGACCGGGGCAACCCGGTGCTGTCGGTGCATCGCGTCCGCGTGGCCTACGCCGACGGGGCCCACGAGGTCTACCTCGTGCCGCTCTCGTGGCGCGACCACCCGGCCGACGAGCTGTCCTCGGCGTTCGTCGGCGCGGTGGCCAACGACGGCCGGGAGGCCTACGCCTACGACGCAATGCGCGATCGCGAGGCCACGGCACCGTGGCTGATCCACCTGGTGAACGCCTCGACGGTCGGCCCGATGCACTTCCACCCGTCGGGCGCGGGCTACATCCCCGAGGGCCTGCCCGGCGACATCCTCTCCACCGAGCAGAGCAACACCTCGCTGGTCTACGGGCAGGAGGCGATCCTCAAGCTGTTCCGGCGCCTCGAACCCGGCCTCAACCCGGACGTCGAGATCCTGGACGCGCTGCGGCGGTCGGAGAACCCGCACATCGCGCCGCTCCTGGGGCACATCGAGATCGACGATCCCGAACCCGGCGAGGCTGCCGCGACGGTCGCGATGCTGCAGACCTTCGTGCCCAACGCCAGCGACGGGTGGCGACTGGCCACGGCCAGCGTCCGGGACCTCTACGCGGAGGGCGATCTGCACGCCGACGAGGTCGGGGGTGACTTCGCCGCCGAGAGCGAGCGGCTCGGCGCGGCCACGGCCTCCGTGCACGCCGACATGGCCGCAGCGCTGCCGACCGAGCCGGCCGACGCCGACTGGCACGCCCGGGTGGCCGGGCAGATGAAGGAGCGGCTGGACGCGGCGATCGCCGTCGTCCCCCAGCTCGCCGAGCACGCGGACGGCCTGCGTGACGTGTACGCGGCCGCAGCCGAGAGCACCGAGCCGGTCGTCCGCCAGCGGGTCCACGGCGACCTGCACCTGGGCCAGGTGCTGCGGACGGCGACCGGCTGGATCGTCCTGGACTTCGAGGGCGAGCCGGCCCGCCCCCTGGCCGACCGGCGCCAGCTCGACAGCCCGCTGCGGGACGTCGCCGGGATGCTGCGCAGCTTCGACTACGCGGCCCGGCACATGCTGGTGGAGCAGCCGGGCGACCCCCAGCGTGCCTACCGGGCCCAGGAGTGGGCCGAGCGCAACCGCACCGCCTTCTGCACCGGCTACTCGAACGCCGGCGGGCCGGTCCCCTGCGGGGAGTCACCGCTCCTGCGCGCCTTCGAGGCGGACAAGGCGGTCTACGAATGCGTCTACGAAGCGCGGAACAGGCCGCACTGGCTGATGATCCCGCTGAACTCGTTGGCCCGGCTGAGCAGCCGGGACTGACGCGCGCGCGACCCGCTCAGCCCCCCGAACCCGACCGAGCAACGGCACCAGAAGGACGGCGAGACGATGACGACCGAGGACCGAGGCGAACGCCCGGCGGCCGACAAGGACGAGCTCCAGCGCGCCGTGGACGAGAAGACCACCCAGGCAGAAGCCACCGGGAACGAGCCCGTCGTGAACGCCGCACCGGCCACCAAGGCCGCGAAGCGGACGACGACGACGAAGAAGGCGGCGGCGAAGAATACGGCCGCGCCCGCCAAGAAGGCAGCAGCGAAGAAGACCGCCGCGCCGGCCAAGAAGGCAGCGGCGAAGAAGACCGCCCCCACGCGGGCGCGGGCGGCAGCGCCGCCTCCGGTGGTCGCGCCCGCGCCGATCGCCGAACCGGCCGACCCCACCGCCGCACCGGCGGTTCCGCAGTTCCAGGAGGCCACCGGCGATGAGCTGAGGGCCGTCGTCGAAGGCTGGTCGCACGACCCGCACGCCGTCCTCGGTACCCATCAGGTCCAGGACGGCTGGGTCGTGCGCACCCTGCGCCCCGACGCGACCTCGGTGACCGTCGTCGACGAGGACGGGTCCCGCTACGAGGCACGGCAGCTGCACGGCGGGGGCATCTACGAGGCGCGGCTCCCCGAGCAGCCGGGCGACTACCGCCTGGAGGTCGCCTACAGCGACGGCGAGAGCGGCACGAGAGTCTTCACCGTCGACGACCCTTACCGCTGGATGCCCACGCTCGGTGAGCTCGACCAGCACCTGATCCGGGAGGGCCGGCACGAGCGGCTCTGGGATGTGCTCGGGGCGCACGTCCGGCGCTACGAGACCCCCCGAGGCACGGTCGAGGGCGTCTCGTTCGCCGTCTGGGCACCCAACGCGCAGGGCGTGAAGGTGACCGGCGACTTCGACTACTGGCAGGCCCGGGCCTACCCGATGCGGTCCCTGGGCTCCTCGGGCGTCTGGGAGATCTTCATCCCCGGGGTCCAGGTGGGCAGCCGGTACCGCTACCACGTCCTCGGCGCCGACGGCACCTGGCGGGAGAAGTCCGACCCGCTGGCCTTCGCCACTGAGGTGCCACCGCTCAGCGCCTCCGTCGTCACGGAGTCGACCCACGAGTGGGCCGACGACACCTGGCTGGCCGACCGGGCCGAGGATCGCTGGCACGAGCGGCCGATGAGCATCTACGAGGTGCACGCCGGCTCGTGGCGGCAGGGCCTGTCCTACCGCCAGCTCGCCGACGAGCTCGTCGACTACGTGGCCGCGGCCGGCTTCACCCACATCGAGTTCATGCCGCTCGCCGAGCACCCGTTCGGCGGCTCCTGGGGCTACCAGGTGACCTCCTACTACGCGCCGACGTCGCGGTTCGGCGCGCCCGACGACCTGCGTTACCTCATCGACCGCGCCCACCAGGCCGGCATCGGCGTCATCGTCGACTGGGTCCCCGCCCACTTCCCCAAGGACGCGTGGGCCCTGGCTCGCTTCGACGGAACGCCGTTGTACGAGCACGCCGACCCTCGCCGCGGCGAGCAGATGGACTGGGGTACGTACGTCTTCGACTTCGGCCGGCCCGAGGTGCGGAACTTCCTGGTCGCCAACGCGCTCTACTGGGCCAAGGAATTCCACATCGACGGCATCCGCGTCGACGCCGTGGCCTCGATGCTCTACCTGGACTACTCGCGCGCGGAGGGCCAGTGGGCGCCGAACCAGTACGGCGGCCGGGAGAACCTCGAGGCCGTCGCCTTCCTGCAGGAGATGAACGCCACCATCTACCGCGAGGTCCCCGGTGTCGTCACCATCGCCGAGGAGTCGACCGCCTGGCCCGGCGTCACCCGGCCGACCCATCTCGGGGGGCTCGGCTTCGGTTTCAAGTGGAACATGGGCTGGATGCACGACTCGCTGCAGTACATGAGCAAGCAGCCCGTGCACCGCAGTTACCACCACGGGCAGATGACGTTCTCGATGATCTACGCATACTCCGAGAACTACGTGCTGCCGATCAGCCACGACGAGGTCGTGTACGGCAAGGGCTCGCTGCTGCACAAGATGCCCGGTGACCGCTGGCAGCAGCTGGCCAACCTGCGCGCCTTCCTCGGCTACATGTGGGCACACCCCGGCAAGCAACTGCTGTTCATGGGCTCGGAATTCGGTCAGGACGCCGAGTGGGCCGAGAGCCGGTCACTGGACTGGTGGCACCTCGAGGACCCCGCGCACCGGGGCATCCTGCAGCTGGTGACCGACATGAACGCCCGCTACAAGGAACTCGACGTGTTCTGGTCGCAGGACGTCGATCCGGCCGGCTTCCACTGGATCGACGCGAACGACGCCACGGGCAACGTGCTGTCCTTCCTCCGGTACGGGAAGCCGGCTGCCGGCAGCAAGGGCGACGGTGGGACGGAACCGGCCGGGTCCGCCCTGGCCGCCATCGCCAACTTCTCCGATGCGGCGCATCACACCTACCGCGTCGGGCTGCCGCGCGGCGGGTACTGGCGGGAGGTGCTCAACACCGACGCCGAGGGTTACGGCGGGTCCGGAGTCGGGAACCTGGGCGGCGTCGAGGCGGTGGCCGAGCCGTGGCACGGCCAGCCGTTCTCGGCGACGGTAGCCGCTCCCGCGCTCGGCACCGTCTGGTTGCTGCACGAGGGCTGAGCCGGAGGAAGAAGCGGATGAGGCGGCGTCTGCGACGGCTGCTGCCCATCGTCGTCACCTGCACGCTGCTGTCCGGGTGCGTCGGCGCCGTTGTCCGTGCCGACGCACCCGGCCGGGGGAAACCGGTCGACGTGGCAGCGCGGGACTTCCCGATCACGGGTGTCAGCGCCGCCCCCATCGACCAGTTCGCCAGGAACGCCCTCACCGACCTCAACGTGTTCTGGGCGCAGGTCTACCCGAGGTACTTCGGGGCCCCGTACCGCCCCCTCCACGGCGGCTACTTCTCCGTCGATTCCGAGCACATCGACGCGGATGCGTACCCCGTCACCGGTATCGGCTGCTCGATCTCGCCCACGGCACCGGACTCGGTCGCCGGCAACGCCTTCTACGACCCGTCGTGCGACTCCATCGCCTACGACCGGTCGCTGCTCGCGGAGCTGTCGTCCCACTACGGCCGGTTTCTCGTCGCGGTGGTCATGGCGCACGAGTTCGGCCACGCGATGCAGGACCGCTTCGGGTTCGCCGCGTCCGGCCGCAGCATCCAGGACGAGACGCAGGGCGACTGCTTCGCCGGTGCGTGGACCCGATGGGTGGACGACGGGAAGGCCACGCACGTCGTCCTGCGGATCCCTGAGCTCGACGACGTCCTCCGTGGGTTCCTGCTCCTGCGCGACCAGGTCGGCAGCGACCCGAACGACACCCAGGCCCACGGCTCCTACTTCGACCGTGTCTCGGCCTTCTACGAGGGGTTCGACGGCGGTGTCCGGTCGTGCCGGGACGACTTCGGCACCCGCCGGCTCTTCACCGCGGCGAGCTTTGCCAACGACCTCGAGTACGCCAACCAGGGAAACGCCCCCTACGGCGACATCGTGACGTGGACCGAGCAGACCCTGCCGCTGTTCTGGACGAGCACCTTCCAGCGGGCCTTCGGTCGCCCGTTCCGGCCGCCGGCCCTCACCCGATTCGACGGCACGGCCCCCCGCTGCGGGAACCGGAGCGGCCCGGACCGCGACCTCAGCTACTGCGCATCGGACTCGACCGTCTACTACGACGACACCGACCTGATCGAACCGGCGTACGACAACATCGGCGACTTCGCCGTCGCCGCCGGGCTCTCGTTGCCCTACGCGCTGGCCGCCCGGTCCGAGGGGCATCTGTCGGTCGGCGACAGAGCTGCCGTGCGGTCGGCGGTCTGCCTGACCGGCTGGTACACCCACCAGTGGTACGGGGGCGCCTTCAGGACCAGCCTGGACGTCACGCTGAGCCCCGGGGACGTGGACGAAGCGGTCGAGTTCCTGCTCACCTACGGCGTGGACCGCCGGGTGTTCCCGGACGTCTCCACGTCTGGGTTCGAGCTCGTGGGCGCGTTCCGGCAGGGCTTCCTCACCGGCGGGCCGGCCTGCGGCATCGGCCTCTGACCGGCCGGCTCAGAACAGGGCCGTCGTGAGCCTCCGGCGGGCGGCCGAGACGCGCGGGTCGTCATTCCCGACCACCGAGAACAGGTCCACCAGGTGCGTGCGCGCCCGGTCGCGGTCCTCCCCCGACGTCCGGCTGACGAGGTCGAGCAGCCGGTCGAAGGCGGCCTCGATGTTGCCCGTGCCGAGCAGGAAGTCGGCCGCGCGCAGCTGCGCGTCGACGTCGTCGGGGGCCGCATCCGCGGCGGCGAGAGCGTCCGGACCGGCCTCCTCCGCACGGCGGAACAGCTGTACCTGCTTGAGCGCAAGGGACGCCTCGGGGTGATCGGGTTCGGCGTCCAGGATCTCCCGGTAGGCCGCCTCGGCCGCGGGAAGGTCGCCGCGCTCCAGCGCTGCCTCCGCGGCGTCCAGCCGTGCGTCCTCGACCTGGGGTGTGTCGTCCGGCCCGCCGGTCGGAGCGGCCCCACCGGTGGTCGCGCGCACCAGCTCGGTGATGAACTGCCGGGCCTGCTCCTCCGGGATCGCCCCGCTGAACTCGGCGACGAGCTGCCCCTGCCACACGGCCTTGACCGCCGGGATGCCCTGGACCCTCAGCCCCTGGGCCAGCGCCGGGTTGGCGTCGACGTCGACCTTGGCGAGCACCCAGGATCCCCCGCCCTCGGCGGCCAGCCGCTCGAGCACCGGGGAGAGCTGCTTGCACGGCCCACACCACTCGGCCCACAGGTCGAGCACGACCGGCACCTGGAAGGACCGGTCGAGCACCTCGGACTGGAAGGTGGCCTCGGTGACGTCGACGATCGCCGACCCCGGCTCCCCGGCCGGTGCCGTCGCGCTGGGCGGCGGCGCCGACTGGGCACGCTGGGCGGCCTCGGACCGTGCCTTCACAGCGGCGAGATCCACGGCACCGGCCATCGCTGCGGCCATCTGAGCCTGCTGGGCCTGCGCCCTCGGGTCGGGGCGTCCGGGACGGGAGGGTTGCATGAGTTCATTGTCGCCCTCCGGACGACACCGCGGCCAAGGGGCCTCCCCGGCCGCATCGAGCCGCTGCGCCGCCCGGCTAGAACCTGGCGGGTTCGGTGTAGCTCCCCCACTCGGCGCGCAGCGCGTCGCAGATCTCGCCCAGCGTCGCCTCGGCACGGACGGCGTCGAGCATCGCCGGCAGCATGTTCGCGTCGGTGCGGCCCACCTCGACCATCCGCTCCACCGCGGCGCGCGCGGCGGCGTCGTCCCGGCCCTGCCGCCGCTCTGCGAGCTCAGCCTTCTGGTCGGTCTCGACCTGATGGCTGACCCGGAGGATGTCGAGGGTGTCGTGCGCGTCCACCGAGCCGGTGAGGGTGTTGACGCCGACGACCTTCTTGTCGCCCTTCTCGAGCGCCCGCTGGTAGACGAACGCGGCCTCCGCGATCTCACCGGTGAACCAGCCGTCCTCGATGCCGCGGAGGATCCCCGACGTCATGGTGCCGTCAGCGCTCATGTCCTTGATGCGGGCGAAGATCTCCTCCGCCTGCCGTTCGATGTCGTCGGTCAGTGCTTCGACGTACCAGGAACCCCCGAGCGGGTCGGCCACGTTCATGACCCCCGTCTCCTCCATGAGCACCTGCTGGGTGCGCAGCGCGATCTGGGCCGCCGTCGCGCTGGGGAGGGCGAGCACCTCGTCGAGGGCGTTCGTGTGCAGCGACTGGGTGCCGCCGAGGACGGCGGACAGGGCCTCCACCGCCGTCCGGACGATGTTGTTGTCCGGCTGCTGGGCAGTGAGCGAGACCCCGGCCGTCTGGGTGTGGAACCGCAGCTGCTGCGCCTTCTCCGTCGTCGCGCCGTAGACGTCGCGCAGCCACCGCGCCCAGATCCGGCGGGCGGCGCGGAACTTGGCGATCTCCTCGAAGAAGTCGACGTGTGCGTCGAAGAAGAACGAGAGGCCGGGCGCGAACTGCTCGATGTCCAGGCCGCGGGAGCGCCCCAGCTCGACGTAGGCGAACCCGTCCGCCAGCGTGTAGGCCAGCTCCTGCGCGGCCGTCGAGCCCGCCTCCCGGATGTGGTAGCCGGAGACCGAGATCGGCTTGTAGGCCGGGATGTGCTCGGCGCAGTACTCCATGAGGTCGCCGATCAGCCGCAGATGCGGCTCGGGCGCGAACAGCCACTCCTTCTGGGCGATGTACTCCTTGAAGATGTCGGTCTGCAGGGTGCCGTTGAGCTTCCCGAGGTCGACGCCCTGCCGTTCGGCTGCGACCAGGTACATGCAGAACACCGGGACCGCCGGGCCGCTGATCGTCATGGACGTCGTCGTCGCGTCAAGCGGTATGCCGTCGAAGAGCACGTCCATGTCGGCCGCCGAGTCGATGGCGACCCCGCAGTGCCCCACCTCACCCAGGGCTCGCGGGTCATCGGAGTCCTTGCCCATGAGGGTGGGCATGTCGAAGGCGACGGAGAGCCCGCCCCCGCCCTCGGCCAGGATCATCTTGTAACGCTCGTTGGTCTGCCGCGCGTTGCCGAAGCCCGCGAACTGCCGGATGGTCCAGGCGCGGCCCCGGTACCCGGTGGCGTGCAGGCCACGCGTGAACGGGAACTCACCCGGATAGCCGATCCGCTCGAAACCGGGGACGGCCGACTCGTCGGCCGGCCCGTAGACGGGGTCGACGGTCACCCCCGAGAGCGTCGTGAAGTCCGCATCCCGGACGCGCCCCCCGGCCAGTGCCGCGTCGTACCGCTGCTGCCACCGCTGCCGCGCGTCCAGAGTCATGCGCAGATACTAGGACGTCCAACTATCTTTCGTCGACGCCCGACCGGGGCAGTTCGGCCGGGTCGACCCCGGCGACGTCCCCGGCCCCCAGCCGCACCCGCTTGAGCACCTCGAACAGGGTGTCGCGCTCGGCCTCGGGGAGGTCGCCCATGCCGAAGTCGAGCGCGGTGAGCGCCTCGGTGGCCACCTCGACGACAGCGCGCCCGCGGCCGGTGATTCCCGCCAGCACCCCGCGGCCGTCGTTCGGATTCGGCCGCCGGTCCACATAGCCGGCGCCGACCAGCCGGTCGATCGCATTGGTGACGCTGGTCGGGTGGACCATCAGCCGGCTGCCGATGACCTTGAGCGGGAGCTCGCCGGCCCGGCTGAAGGTGAGCAGCACCAGCACCTCGTACCGGGCGAAGGTGAGCTGGTGCGGCCGGAGCACCTCGTCGAAGCGGGCAAGCAGGATCTGCTGCACCCGGAACACCGACGTCGCCGCGCGCATGGCCGACGCCGGGCCGAAGCGCTGCTCCCATGTCTGCGCGGCGCGCTCGATCGGGTCGAAGGGCAACCCCAGCGGTCGAACCATGCGGCGAACGCTACCGGCCCCCTCCCCCGCATCGAGATCGGTTCCGGACCGGCATCACCCGTGCGGGACATCGGCCTGTAGAGACGCGCGGCTCGCCGGGCCGCCCACCGGCACCCGCTCCAGAGCCCCGCGTCGGGGGCTAGCCGATCTGGCCGTGCTCCTCGAGCCAGGTCCGGAGCGGGTCGAGATCACCGGTGAGCTGACCCTCCTGCAGTACCGCTCTCCCCCGGTCGGGATGGTCCGCCAGCTCGACCTCGTAGCGGAACGCGTCGGGGTGCAGCGGCGCGCCGGCGGCCGCACCCCACGGCAGGCCGTCGACGGCCGCCTCCACCCGCCTCGCCTGGTCGGCCGGCAGCTCCGCCGTGTCGAGCTCCGCCCCGAAGGGGATGTTCCCTGCAAAGCCGCCGACGCGACGGATCCGGATGCGCACGGCTCAGAGTGGCACCTTCACCGTGTCCCACGCTGCGCTGACGGCGTCGGCCTCGGCACCCTGCTGCCCGTAGGCCTGTTGGGCGTTGGCCAGTGTGAGGCGGGCGAACTCCTGGAAGGTCGCCGTCGGGTTGAGCCGGTTGTCGCGGAGCGTCGCGTACCAGATCGGGCCCGCGGCGTCCCAGGCATTGCCGCCCAGCTTGCTCGACACCAGGTAGAACGCCCGGTTCGGGATGCCGGAGTTCGTGTGGACGTCGCCCCCGGGCACGTACCCGTCCATGTCGGCGGGCTGGTCGTCATGCGGGTTGGCCTGCCCCGGATCCTTCATCGACCGCAGCGCCGGCTGCAGCGCCGGGCCCACGATGTCGGCACCGATCAGCCAGTCGGAGGTCTCCGAGTCCAGCCCGAGCGCGCGTTGCTTGACCTGGATGCCGAAGACGTCCGAGATCGACTCGTTGAGCGCACCTGACTGCCCGGAGTACACGAGATTGGCCTCGTACTGGGTCACCCCGTGGGTGAGCTCGTGACCGATGACGTCGATCCCCGCCGTCGTCCGCGTGAGGAACTGACCGTCCCCGTCGCCGAAGAACATGGCGTGACCGTCCCAGAAGGCGTTGGGGTAGTCCTGCCCGAAGTGGATGCAGCCGTTCAGGGATCTGCCCTGGCCGTCGACGGAGTCCCGTTGGAACGTCGCCCAGTAGTACTCGTAGGTGTGGCCCAGGCCGTCGTAGGCCTCGTTGATCGCGACGTCGTCGACCGCGGCCTGCCCCTCGGCGCGAATCACGGTCCCGAGCGACTGGTTGCTGCCATTCTGCTGGTCGTAGATCGTCCGGTGCGACTGCCCGCCGATGCGGGCGAACGTGACGCGGGCCGCGGTGCGGCCGCCGATCCGGGCCGCGGACTCCGCACGGGCGATGCGGAATCTGTTGTCGAGCGCCATCGCGTCCAGCGCCGCCGCGCGCACCGCGGCATCGTCGGATCTCGCGAGCTTGTCCAGCAGCGACGCCGGCAGGATGCATCTCATCGGGTCGTGGTCACGCATGTCGTTCCCCCAGCTCTGAGGCCGTGCCCGAGCCCGCCGACGAACCCGTGGCTGGGAGGTACCCGACCGTGGATCCGACGCACTGTCAACGGGTCTCAGCGCACCGGCGGCCGCAGCGGAGGCACGTGCCGCACGCCGAACACCTCGCGCAGCGCGACCCGTGCCGCGAGGTCCCCGCACATCCCGTGCACCGCCGGTCCGGGCGGGGTCGCGGCCGAGGCCAGGTAGACGCCGTCGACGGGCGTCTTGTAGGTGTTCCACCGCGGCACCGGCCGGGCCAGCATCTGCCGCAGGGAGGGCACGCCGTTGGAGATGTCCCCGCCGACGTGGTTGGGGTTCCACCGCTCCATCTGGCGGGCGTTCTTGGTGACCCGCTCGACCACCGTGTCGCGGAATCCCGGCGCGAACCGCTCGATCTGGGCCTCGATGGCAGCGGTCATGTCGACGTCGGAGCCGTTGGGGACGTGCACGTAGGCCCAGAGGATGTGCCCGCCGTCCGGCGTCCGGGTCGGATCGGCCACGGTCGGCTGGACGGCCAGCACGTACGGGTTGTCGGCGACGCGGCCCGCGGCGGGTGCCGCCTCCCCCTCGACGGTCTCCTCCATCGTCCCGGCCAGGTGCAGGGTGCCCGCGCGGCGGGCGTCGGGGTTGGTCCAGGGCACCGGCTCGGAGAGCGCCCAGTCCACCTTGAACACCCCGGGCCCGTGCTTGTAACGGGCCACCCAGCGCCGGTAGCCCTCGTTCACCCGGTCTCCGGCCATCGCCACGAAGGCACCCGGGGTGGTGTCCAGCAGCACCGCCGGCACGCCGTCGAACTCCCGCAGGTCGGTGACCTCGTGGCCGGTGATCACCTCGCCGCCCTGCTCCTCCAGCGCGGTGATCATCGCGTCGGCCAGCCGTTGCGAGCCCCCCTCGATCAGCGGCCAGCCCACGTGGTGCGCCAGCAGAGTGAGGAGCATCCCGAGGCCCCCGGTCAGTGGGCTGGTGAGGTCGAGCATGCCGTGCGCGGCCGCCCCGGCGATCAGCGCCCGCGCCTCCTCCGTCCGGAACCGGCGCTCGGCCAGCCAGCGCACGTTGGGCAGCGCGTTGACCCCGAAATGGGTGATCGCCCCGACGCTGCGTGTCGGCGGCCGGCGCAACCGGCTGGTCAGGAAGAAGTCGACGACGTCCTGGCCGTGCTCGACCAGGGGGCCGAACAGCCGCCGGTAGGCGTCCGCGTCGGCGCCGAGCCCGGCGGCCGTCTCCTCCAGGGAGCGCCGCGCGAGCGCCGCCCGGCCGCCGTCGAGGGGATGGGCGAAGCAGATCTCCGGCTGCACCAGTCGCACGCCCCGGGCAGCCAGGTCGAACTCGCGGAAGAACGGCGCCGCCGCGGCCATCGGCTGCACGCTCGAGCAGACGTCGTGACGGTAACCAGGACGGGTGAGCTCCTCGGTGCGCGTCCCGCCACCGGGCCGGTCGGCCTGCTCGACCACCTGGACCCGCATACCCGCGGCGGCCAGGCGAAGAGCGCCGGCCAGGCCGTTGGGCCCCGACCCGACGACGACCGCGTCCGGTTTCCCGTTCACCCGCTCATCTTCGCGGTCCGGGGGACGAGCTGCCCGTTCAGAGCTGGTCGAGCAGGTCGTCCGCGGCGCGGTAGGGATCGGTGTCACCGGCGACGACCTGACCGGCGAGGCTGCTCAGGGCGGCCGAACCGTGGACGTCGCCCAGCCTGCCGCGCAGGGTGGCCAGCGCGATGGCCTCGATCTCGCGGGCGGCGCGTTCACTGCGCCGTCGCTGGCCCTCGCCCGAGGACTCCAGCCACTCGCGGTGCTCCTCGACCTTGGCCAGCACCGCGTCGATGCCGTTGTCGGTCTCGCGGGAGGCCACCGTCCGGCAGATCGGCGGCCGCCAGCCACCGGCCTCGGAGTGCCGGCCGCCGAGGGACTGCATGTACCGCAGGTCGCGCACCGTCTGGTCGGCGCCGTCCCGGTCGGCCTTGTTGACGACGAACACGTCGGCGACCTCGAGGATCCCGGCCTTGGCCGCCTGGATGCCGTCGCCCATGCCCGGCGCGACGAGCACCAGGGTGGTGTCGGCCAGCGAGGCGATCTCCAGCTCCGACTGCCCGACGCCGACGGTCTCGATCAGGACGACGTCACAGCCGGCGGCATCGAGGACCCGCAGGGCCTGCGGCGTGGACCAGGCCAGGCCGCCCAGGTGCCCGCGGGAGGCCATCGACCGGATGTAGACGCCGCTGTCGCCGGCGTGGTCCTGCATCCGGACCCGGTCACCCAGCAGCGCGCCACCGGAGAAGGGGGACGACGGGTCGACCGCCAGCACGCCGACCCGCTTGCCCGCCGTCCGCAGCGCGCGGACCAGGGCCGTCGTCGTGGTCGACTTGCCGACCCCGGGCGAGCCGGTGAGCCCGATGACCTGCGCGTGCCCGGTGTGCGGGGCAAGCGCCTCGGCTACCTCGCGCAGCGCGGGGCTGGCGTCCTCGACGAGCGAGATCAGGCGCGCCACCGAGCGCGCGTCGCCCTTCCGGGCGCCGTCCACCAGCGCCGGTACGTCAGCCGCCCGGCGGGAGCGGCGGGTGTGTCGTGGCCCGGTCGGGGCGGCGGGGGCCGGCGTCTGGACGGCCGTGCTGTCGGGAGTGTCGGTCACCCGCGGGCGGGCACGTGCAGGATCAACGCATCGCCCTGGCCCCCGCCGCCGCACAGGGCCGCCGCCCCGACACCGCCGCCGCGGCGGCCGAGCTCCAGGGCCAGGTGCAGCGCGATGCGGGCACCGCTCATGCCCACCGGGTGGCCGAGCGCGATGGCCCCGCCGTTGACGTTGACCTTCTCGGGGTCGATGCCCAGCTCACGGGTGGAGACGATGCCCACCGCGGCGAACGCCTCGTTGAGCTCGACGAGGTCGAGGTCCCTGGGGTCGATCCCCTCCCGCTCGCAGGCCTTGGCGATCGCCCGCGACGGCTGGGTCTGCAGCGTGGCGTCCGGCCCGGCGACGACGCCGTGCGCGCCGATCTCGGCGAGCGGGGTGAGGCCCAGCTCGGCGGCCTTCTCCGCGCTCATGACGACCACGGCGCACGCACCGTCGGAGATCTGCGAGGCCGACGCGGCGGTGATCGTGCCGTCCTTGGCGAAGGCGGGCTTGAGCCTGGACAGGCTCTCGACGGTCGTGTCGGCCCGGATTCCCTCGTCCTCGCGGAACTCGATCGGGTCACCCTTGCGCTGCGGGATGAACACCGGGGTGATCTCGTCGTCGAACAGGCCGTTCTTCTGCGCGGCGGCCGCCTTCTGGTGGCTGGCCGCGGCGAACTCGTCCTGCTCCTCGCGGGTCAGCCCGTACCGGCTGTTGGCCTCCTCGGTGAGAGCGCCCATGGCCACCTGGTCGAAGGTGTCGGTCAGGCCGTCGTGCGCCATGGAGTCGATCAGCGTGGTGTCGCCGTACTTGGTGCCCGTGCGGGAGTTGGCCAGCAGATGCGGCGCCTGAGTCATGGACTCCATGCCGCCGGCCACCACGATGTCGAACTCGCCGGCGCGGATCAGCTGGTCGGCCAGGGCGATGGCGTCGATCCCGGAGAGGCAGACCTTGTTGAGCGTGAACGAGGGCACCGACATCGGGATGCCACCGGCGACCGCGGCCGGGCGGGCGGGGTTCTGGCCGGCCCCGGCCTGGATGACGTGGCCCATGATCACGTAGTCGACCTGGGCGCCGGAGATACCGGCCCGCTCGAGAGCTGCCTTGATGGCGATGCCGCCCAGGTCGGCCGCCGAGAAGTCCTTCAGCGAGCCGAGGAGCCGGCCCATCGGGGTGCGGGCGCCGCTGACGATGACCGAGCGGGACATGGAGGGCCTCCAGTGTCGGGTCGCCGACGCCGGCGACCGTGTCAACAGGGCAGACCGCGCGGACCGCGCGGTGTCGGGCTGCCGAACAGAATAGGACGATCGGACCAACGAGCCACCCGGCCCGGGATGCCGGGTGGGCGTCCGTGAGTCCGGCCACACCGATGTGACGTCTGAGACGTCTGGCGGCAGGATGCCCGCGTGACCACCGAGACCCCTGCCGGTCTGCCCGGCGAGCTGTTCACCACCATCGACCACGTCGGCATCGCCGTCCCTGACCTGGACGAGGCGATCGCCTTCTACGCGCAGGCCTTCGGCGTGCGCTCGGTGCACGAGGAGACCAACGAGGAGCAGGGCGTCCGCGAGGCGATGCTGGCCGTGGGCGACGGCGAGACCCGGATCCAGCTGCTCGCCCCGCTCACTCCCGAATCGACCATCGCGAAGTTCATCGGCCGCTCGGGCCCGGGGCTGCAGCAGCTCGCTTTCCGGGTCACCGACGTCGAGGCGGTCAGCGCCACGCTGCGCGAGCGCGGCCTGCGGCTGCTCTACGACACCCCGCGGCGCGGCACCGCCGGCAGCCGGGTCAACTTCGTCCACCCCAAGGACGCCGGCGGCGTGCTGGTCGAACTCGTCCAGCCCGCGGACACCGCGCACTGACCGACTCGCCCCTCCGGTTACCCATCGGTAACATCGCGCCGAATGCACTGCCCTAGGCCAGCCCGCCCGCTCCGCCATTACCACCGACGACGACCCGGGAGACCCGCGTGAACGAGATCAGGGACGCCATCCTCGCCGACCAGCTCGATGCCATAGGGGGGGTGGACGTACCGGAGTCCTACCGCGGGGTGCTCGTGCGCAAGGACGAGCAGGACATGTTCGAGGGCCTGCCCACCAAGGAGAAGGACCCGCGCAAGTCGCTGCACGTCGAGGACGTGCCCACCCCCGAGCTCGGCCCGGGCGAGGCGATCGTCGCCGTCATGGCGTCCTCGGTGAACTACAACACCGTCTGGACGTCGATCTTTGAGCCGGTCTCCACCTTCGGGTTCCTCGAGCGCTACGGCCGCGTCTCGCCGCTGACGAAGAAGCACGACCTGCCCTACCACGTCGTCGGCTCCGACCTCGCCGGCGTCGTCCTGAAGGTCGGGCCGGGCGTGAACAGGTGGAAGCCTGGCGACGAGGTCGTCGCGCACTGCCTGTCGGTGGAGCTCGAGGACCCGGCCGGCCACGACGACACGATGATGGACCCGCAGCAGCGGATCTGGGGCTTCGAGACCAACTTCGGCGGCCTGGCCGAGCTCGCCCTGGTCAAGAGCAACCAGCTGATGCCCAAGCCGGGCCACCTCAGCTGGGAGGAGGCGGCCGCGCCGGGGCTGGTCAACTCCACCGCCTACCGGCAGCTGGTCTCCCACAACGGCGCGAACATGAAGCAGGGCGACGTCGTCCTGATCTGGGGCGCCTCTGGCGGCCTGGGCTCCTACGCCACCCAGATGGCGCTCAACGGCGGCGCCATCCCGGTGTGCATGGTGAGCAGCCCCGAGAAGGCCGACCTCGTCCGGTCCATGGGCGCCGAGCTGGTCATCGACCGCTCCGCCGAGGGCTACCGGTTCTGGAAGGACGAGAACACCCAGGACCCCAAGGAGTGGCAGCGCCTCGGGAAGAAGATCCGGGAGCTGACCGGCGGCGACGACGTCGACATCGTCTTCGAGCACCCGGGACGCGAGACCTTCGGCGCCAGCGTCTACGTGGCCAAGAAGGGCGGCACGATCGTCACCTGCGCCTCGACCAGCGGCTACATGCACCAGTACGACAACCGGTACCTCTGGATGAACCTCAAGCGGATCATCGGCTCGCACTTCGCCAACTACAAGGAGGCGTGGGAGGCCAACCGGCTCATCGACAAGGGCCTGATCCACCCCACCCTGTCCAAGGTCTACGCCATGGACGACGTCGGCCAGGCCGCCTACGACGTCCACCACAACGCCCACCAGGGCAAGGTCGGCGTCCTCACCCTCGCCCCCGAGGAGGGCCTCGGCGTCCGCAATCAGGAGAAGCGGGCCCGGCACATTGACGCGATCAACCGGTTCCGGGGAGTCTGAACCCACGCCCACCGCGGCGTGGCTCGCGGGACGATCGGGACAGGTGAGGCCCGTCGCCCCCCGACACGCCCATCCGACTTTCCCCTTCTGCGAGGATGACCCGCATGACCGACCCGCGCCGGGAAATGCTGCCGAACCACGAGGCTCAGCACTCGTTCGACGTGGTGCTACGGGGGTACGACCGCAGTCAGGTGGCAGACACCATCGAGCGGCTCGAGGCCGACTTCCGCATCGCCATCGCCGACCGGGACGCCGCGGCCGCGCGGACCGCCGACCTGGCCGGCCAGCTGTCGGCGATGCACGGTGAGATCGAGTCGCTGCGCCGCAAGGCAGCCACGGCGACGGCGCCGACCTTCGAGAACATCAGCGAGCGCATCCAGCACATGCTGCAGCTCGCCGAGGAGGAGGCCGCGGAGATCCGCCGGGCCGCCGAGGTCGACGCCGTGGCGGTCCGCGAGCAGACCGCGGCCGAGGAGCGGGCACTGCTCGAGCGGCACGCCGCCGGTCAGGCGGAGGTCGAGCGGATGCTCGCCGAGGCCCGGCAGAGCGCCGAGCAGATCGCCGCCAAGGCCCAGATCCGCGCCGACGAACTGGTCGCCAAGGCCCAGGAGCGCGTGGCCCGTCTCGACGCCGAGTCCCAGGCGCGGCGGGCGAAGGTCGAGGAGGACTTCGAGATCGCGCAGCGGGCGCGTCGCGCCGAGGCGGCCCGGACCGAGGAGGAGCGGGAGCGGGTGTCGACCCAGGCGGCCCGCCAGCGGATCGCTGCGGCCGAGCAGCACTCCGCGCAGCTCATCGCCGAGGCCGAGGCCAGGGCCGAGGCGACCCGCGACGTGCGCGACGAGCTCACCGGCCGGCTGCTCCAGGTCCGTCAGCTGCTCAGCACCCTCCCGGACCTCTCCGACCGCCCCCAGCAGCAGACCAGCCGCGACGACGACGCCCCGGCCCCGGCGGCGCGGGAGGCCGTCCGCCAGGAGGAGGAGCGCCGCCCCCAGCCGACGGCACGAGCGGCCGCACCGGCCACCTCCGGGGCTGCTCCGGCCACCTCCGGGGCGGCTCCGGCCACCTCGCCGTCGACGCGAGGTGAGAGCGAGGCGGCCGCCGCCCGGCAGCCGCTGCGCAACTCCGAGCCGGCCACCCGTCAGCTCCCGATGCCCCCGCGGCCCGGAACGGGATCGACCGCGGCGTCCGCCACGGGACCCTCCACCCAGGCCATCGACCAGCCGGTCGGCCAGGGCGGTCGCTGACCCCGCCGCCCAGCGCACCGGGCTGGTCCCCGGGGTCTGCGGCGCGGACCGGAACGAGGGGCTGACCAGTCTCGCCGGGAGGTGCCGTGCTCCGCAGGCGGATGTTCAGGCCGGCGGCCGAAGCCCGGTCGGGTGACCGCCACCGGCACCGCGCCGAGCCCGAGCACCGTCGCGCGGTCCGGCCCGGCACCGCCTGGCCGCTCGCCGCGGTCGCCGTCGTCACCCTTGTGGGCCTGGCCGCCCTCCACCGGCCGGTGCGCCCCGGCGAGGGGCTGCTGGCCGCGGAGGGTTTCCTTCTCCTGCGAGGCGGCGGGCCGGCTCCGCCTGCCTTGTCCCCCGATGGCGTCGGGGCGGCGGAGATGGCGGTCCACGCCACGCTGTTCCGGGCCTTCGACCGGCACGACACGCTGCTCGCCGCGGGCCGCGAACTGGTCCTGGTCGCCACCATCGGGTCCGCCGTTCTGCTCTGGGGCACCGCCCGGCGGCTCGGATTCGGCGACGGCGCCACCGCCGCCGTCGTGCTCCTGGCCGCGGCTCCCCTGCTGCTCTCGTCGGCGGCCCTCCTCGACGTCCCGGCTCAGCTCGCCGTCCCGTGGTTGCTTCTCGCGGCCTGGCTCGTGGCACCCGGGCGTCCCACGGTCACCGCGCGAGGGCTCGCCCTGCTGGCCTCCGCCGTGGCCACGCTCCTCGCCCCCGACGTGCTGCTGCTCGCCCTGTTCGGCACAGCCGCCGCCGTCGCGACCGGCCGGCTGATGCCGCGGGCGGGACTCCGTGGCCGGCTGGCCGGCGCAGTGGTGTTCGTCCCCGTCATCGTGCTAGTGACCCTGCTGCTCCCCCACTGGGATCCCCCGCGGGAGGCGGCAGCCGGTCTCGGAACCGGGACCCGGCTCGTGACCACCGTGGCCTTCCTCCTCGTCGGGGGCATGGCCGCCTGGCGGCTGGACCGGTTCCGCGTCCCCGCGAGTGCCCTTGTCGGGACCACGCTCACGGCGATCGCGCCACTGGGGCGTCTGTCCGCCGTGATCGTGTGCCTGCCGCTGGCGGCCGTGCTGACCGTGGCACTCGCCGACCAGGCGGTCGAGCGCTCTCCGGAACGCACCCGCCGGATGCTGCGGGTCGCCGGGGCCGCGGTCCTCGCCTGCGCCGTCGTCGGGGCTGTCGTGCTCCTGGTCCGCGCGCCGCCCACGGGTCCCGAGGAGCGAACCGTCACGGCCGTCCTGGACTGGGCGGACCAACGACTCCCCGCCGGTGGGCGCCTGGTCGCGCCCCTGCCGCTGTGGGCGGAGCTGGTCCACGCCGGAGGCGACGAGGACGTGGTGCGCCTTCCTGGAACGGCCGGGAAGGGCGACCTGCTGCACCCCGTCGTGGTCGCCGTCCAGGGCACGCCGCCGCACGGCGCCCTGGTCCTCGCCCGGTTCCCCGGCACCACGCCGCCGTTGCGCGTGGTGGACCCGGCACCGGGAGTCCCCACCCCCGCCGAGCTCGCCCGCCGGCGGGCGATCGCCGCCGCCCTGCTGGCCAACCCCACGACCGTCGCCGGGGCGCGGGCGGCGAGCCTGCTCCGGTCCGCGGACGTCGACCCGCGCCTGCTGTTCGTGCTTGCGGGGCTCGGCGCCCAGTACGGGATCGGGATAGCCGACTTTCCCCCGGCACCGTACGAGCCGGCCAGCGGCGTGCTCGCCCACCAGGCCCTCGTGGACGGCCTCGGCGGGGCACCGGTGCGCCCCGGCACACCCGCCACCGAGCGCCTGCTGGCCTGGCTGCACGCCCAGGTCCCGCCCTTCGCCCCTGACTCCGCACGGGTCACCGGCGACGGTGTCCTCATCGATTTCCGGTACGTCTCGGCACCTGACGCCCTGGTGACGCGATTGGCGCCGTGATCAGCCCGCGGGTGCCGGCCCTCGGGAGGCGCCCCGTATTCTCGGAACCCGCGGGAAGGAGGATCGTGAGGGCTCCGGTCCTTGTTCGCCTCAGCATCCGGGCGGCAGCCCGTCTTCGTGGAGGTCCCGGATGAATCGACTGGCGCGTCTGCTCTGCGTGGCTGTACTCGTCTCGGGCGGATCGGTCCTGGGCATGCCGACCGCGACGGCCGCGGACGGGGGGCTGCTGCGCCTGGCGCATCTCTCCCCGGACACGCCGCCGGTCGACGTCTACGTCAATTCCGTGGCCGACCCCAAGGCGCGCGTCGTGCTCCGCGGAGTGGGCTACGGAATGGTGTCGGACTACCGCGAGGTCCCGGTCGGCGTCTACACGGTGGCCATGCGCGCCGCCGGAGCCAGGGCCGACACCCCGCCCGTGCTCTCGACCGCTGTCCAGGTGGGTCCGCACGACGCCCGCACGGTGGCCGGCGTCGGGCACTTCGCCCACCTGGAGCTCAAGATCCTCCAGGACGACCTCACTCCCCCGCCGTCCGGGCAGGCACGGGTGCGCGTCGTCGCGGCGGCGGCGACTGCGGGACCCGTCGACGTGTCACGCGCCGGCGGTCCTCAGATCGCCACCCACCTCGCCTTCGCGAGCATGAGCCCGTACGTCGACATCCCGGGCGGTCAGACCCTGCTGACCGTGCAGCCGCAAGGCGGAAGGCCGACGGAGCTGCGCGTGGTGGTCTCCCCCGGAGCGGTGTACACCCTGCTGGTCCTCGACCGGAGCGGCGGGGGGCTGACCGTTCGGCCGGTGCTGGACGCGGCCGGCATGGGTGTCGTACCGCTGGGCGGGGTGGCGACCGGTGCCGGCGGCGCGGTGACCGGCTTGCCGCGCAGCCTCGTCGCCCTCGGGATCGCCGCCCTGGCGGCGGCGGGGCTGTGCCTGACCGCCGTCGGCCGATTGCCGCGCCACGGGGCTGCACCGCGGCACGCCGCGGCGCAGCGTCACGCCGCGAAGGACGGGCACACCGCGACGCCCCGGAACCCCGCCGGCTCCTGAGGTGCGCCGCATGGGACTGCACCGAGCACCGCGTCGCGTCGCACTGACCGCCCTGCGCCTGTCACTGGCCGCGGTCATCGTGACCGCGCTCGCCGCCGCGCTCCCCACCGCCGCCCCCGCGCCACGGACGATGGTGGCAGCCACCCTGCCGCCTCCGCCGGTGGTGGTCGACGCTGCGGCGCCGGTCCGGGGGGCCGCGCCGACCCGCGTCGAGATCCCATCCGTGTCGGTCGACAGCTCGCTCGCCCGGCTCGGCCTGGACGCCACGGGTGCCCTGACGCCACCGAGCAACTTCGCCCAGGCCGGCTGGTTCAGCAACGGGCCGCTACCTGGTGAGATCGGCCCCGCGGTCATCGCCGGGCACGTGGACAGCTACACCGGACCGGCGGTCTTCTTCCGGCTCGCCCAGGTCGCCGTCGGCGACGAGGTGCTCGTCGGCCGGCGCGACCGGACGACGCTGCGGTTCACCGTCACCCGCGTCGCCCGCTACCCCAAGACCGCGTTCCCCTCGGCGGAGGTCTACGGGCCGACACCGACCGCCGAGCTGCGGCTGATCACCTGCGGCGGCCAGTTCGACCGGTCCCGGCGCAGCTACGTCGACAACGTCGTGGTGTTCGCCCGGCTGAGCGGGCCGGACGCCGGCTGACGCTGCTTGACGGCCTCCTGCAGGGGCCCGCCGCGAGCGTGCGAGTGGTGCGCGGCAGGAGGTCCTTCTGCTACCGCCGCCGGCCGCGGGCCCGCCAGCAGGCGGTGTGCCAGTGCCGGCGGCGGTCGGCAGCCGAGTCGGTGTCCCAGGGCAGGAGGTCGGAGTCGCGGGCGTACGCGGGCCACGTCACGACGTGCGGGGTCCCGGGACGGATCTCCTGGTCGCAGCCAGGGCAGCGGTACGTCTTACCGGTCGAGGTGCCGGTCAGGAACCGGACGACCCAATCGCCGTCGGCGGCCTCCTCCACCTGCTCGGCGCGGGGCGCCGGTTCGCGCCGGACCGGCGGACCGGCGCGTTTCCGCCGGGGCACCGGGTCAGCGGCTCGCGTAGTCCCGGAACCCGCGGCCGGTCTTGCGGCCCAGGTAGCCGGCGGTGACCAGGTGCTCGAGCAGCGGCGCCGGCGCGAAGCCGGGCTCGCGGAACTCGGTGTAGAGCTCGCGCTCGATCGCCAGCGAGACGTCGAGGCCCACGACGTCCAGCAGCTCGAACGGGCCCATCGGGTAGCCGCAGCCGACCTTCATGGCCGCGTCGATGTCGTCTGCCGTGGCGTAGTGCGCCTCGAGCATCTTCACCGCGTCGTTGAGGTAGGGGAACAGCAACGCGTTGACGATGAACCCGGCCCGGTCGGTGCAGGACACCGCGTGCTTCTTCAGGCGCGCGCTCACCGCGTGCGCCGTCGCCGCGACCTCCGGCGCGGTGGAGATGGTGCTCACCACCTCCACGAGCTTCATCACCTGCGCCGGGTTGAAGAAGTGCATGCCGACGACGTCGGCCGGGCGCCCGCTGGCCTTGGCGCACTCGATCACGGGCAGGCTCGACGTGGTGGTGGCCAGCACCGCGCCGGCCTTGGCGATCTCGCCCAGGTTGGCGAACAGCGCCTCCTTCACCGGGAGCGATTCCACGACCGCCTCGATGATCAGGTCGCGGTCGGCGAGCTCGTCCAGGGACGTCGTCCCCGCGACCCGCGCCAGAACGGCCTCGCGCTCGGATTCCTCGAGCCGGCCGCGCTGCACCTGCTTCTCCAGCGACTTGGCCAGGGCCTTGTGCACGGCCTCGACCTTCTCGGGTGCGCGGGCGACGAAGCGGACGTCGTAGCCGCCCTTCGCGACCACCTCGATGATCCCGGTGGCCATGGTCCCGGAGCCGACGACGCCGACCGTCTGCACCGGCCGGGCTCCCTCGGCGGCACCGCCGGGGGCCGGGGTGGCGGCGTCGTCCACGACCTGGGCCGAGTCACGCTCGGCGTAGGTGTAGAAGCCGCGGCCCGTCTTCCGGCCCAGCAGCCCGGCCGTCATCATCTGCTTGATGATCGGGCTGGGCGCGTGCAGCCGGTTGCGCGACTGCTTGTACATGGTGTCGAGGATCTCGTAGGCGGTGTCGATCCCGATGAGGTCCATGAGCGCCAGCGGGCCCATCGGCAGGCCGCAGCCCAGCCGCATGGCGGCGTCGATGTCCTCGCGGCTGGCGTACCGGTTCTCGTACATCGAGACGGCGTGGTTGAGGTAGCCGAACAGCAGCGCGTTGGCGATGAAGCCGGCCCGGTCTCCGATGGTCACGTCGACCTTGCCCAGCCGGATGGCGAGCGCCTCGACGTCGGCGACGACCTCGGGTTCGGTGACGACGGTCTGCACGACCTCGACCAGCTTCATGACGGGCGCCGGGTTGAAGAAGTGCATCCCGATGACCTTGTTCGGCCGTCCGGTGACGACCGAGAGCTCGGTGACCGACAGGCTCGAGGTGTTGGTGGCCAGGATGGTGTCGGGCGGGCAGATCTTGTCCAGCGCGGTGAGGACCTCGGCCTTGAGCTCCATGCGCTCGGGCACCGCCTCGATGACCAGCTCCGCGGAGGCGAGGTCCTCCAGCGACGTGCTGAAGCGGATCCGGTCGAAGATCGCGTCGCGATCGGCGGGGTCGAGCTTTCCGCGGCTGACCGCCCGGTCGGTGGAGTGCTCGACGTGGCCACGGCCACGGGCCACCGCGTCTTCGCTGATCTCGACGGCGGTCACCGACAGGCCCGCGCGGGCGAGCACCTCGGCGATTCCGGCACCCATGGTGCCCAGCCCCACCACGCCGACCTCGTTCAGTTCCCTGGCCACGTCTGCCATCTCCTCCACGATCGGCGAACCGTCGGCAGTCTCTCATCACCGCGTTCGGTGAGCCCGTCGGGCTACCCGCCGGTAACGCCGCTCAGAACAACCGGGCGGACGGATCGTCGGTCCCCTTGAGGACGGCGTAGTCCACCGTGACGCAGTCGATGCCCCGGTCGGTGGCCAGGACTCGCGCCTGCGGCTTGATCTCCTGCGCGGCGAACACGCCCTTCACCGGGGCGAGCAACGGGTCTCGGTTGAGCAGTTCCAGGTACCGGGTGAGCTGCTCGACGCCGTCGATCTCGCCGCGGCGCTTGATCTCGACGGCGACCACCCGGCCGTCGGCGTCCCGGCAGAGCAGGTCCACCGGCCCGATCGCGGTCGGGTATTCCCGCCGGACCAGTGACCAGCCGGCGCCGAAGGTCTCGACGTGCAGTGCCAGCAGCCGCTGGAGCTCGGCCTCGACGCCGTCCTTCTGCAGGCCCGGGTCGACGCCCAGTTCGTGTGAGGTGTCGTGGTCGACGGACTCGATGGTGATGATCAGCTGCTCGCCGGCCTTGTTGGTGACCGTCCAGGTGCCTGCGCCCTCGGTCAGCTCGTCCTTGAGGCTGCAGGGCGGGCTCATCCAGTTCAGCGGCTTGTAGGCCCGGTCGTCGGCGTGGATGGACACCGAGCCGTCGGACTTGACCAGCAGCAGCCGGTTCGCCATGGGCAGGTGGGCGGTGAGCCGCCCGATGTAATCGACGGAGCAACGGGCGATGACCAGGCGCACGAGCGCCGACGGTACCGGGTGGGCCCGGAGCCGCTGACCCGCGGACGCCGACGGGCCCGGCCCTCCGCCGAGGAGGACCGGGCCCGTGTCGGCCCCCTGCAGGGTCCCGCCGCGATCGTGCGAGTGGCGGGGGCAGGGGGTGTTTGTCAGACGGTGACCGGCTCCGGGGTGCGCAGGTCGGCGTCGACACCCTGCTGCTCCTGCACCCGGCCCATCGGGTCGATCGTGGAGGTCGAGCGGTACCGCTCGACGTCCAGGATGCCCTCGCGCTTGGCCACGATCGTCGGGATCAGGGCCTGGCCCGCGACGTTGACCGCGGTGCGGCCCATGTCGAGGATCGGGTCGATCGCGAGGAGGAGGCCGACGCCGGCCAGCGGCAGGCCCAGCGTGGACAGGGTCAGCGTGAGCATGACCACCGCGCCGGTGACCCCGGCGGTCGCCGCGGAGCCGACGACGGAGACCAGGGCGATCAGCAGGTAGTCGGTGATCGACAGCGAGACGTGGAAGAACTGCGCCACGAAGATCGCCGCGAGCGCCGGGTAGATCGCCGCGCAGCCGTCCATCTTCGTCGTCGCGCCCAGCGGGACGGCGAAGGAGGCGTAGGACCGCGGCACACCCAGGTTCTGCTCGGTCACCCGCTCGGTCACCGGCAGCGTGCCGATCGAGGACCGCGACACGAAGGCCAGTTGGATGGCCGGCCACGCGCCGGCGAAGAACCGGGCCGGGGAGAGCCCGTGCAGCCGGAGCAGCACCGGGTAGACGACGAACAGCACCAGGACCAGGCCCGCGTACACCGCACCGGCGAAGACACCGAGCGAGCCGAGGGAGGTCCAGCCGTAGGTGGCCACGGCGTTGCCGATCAGGCCCACCGTGCCGATGGGCGCCAGCAGGATGACCCACCAGAGCACCTTCTGGACGATGGCCAGGCCCGAGCGGACCAGCGCGAGGAACGGCTCGGCGGGTTCGCCCACCTTGAGCGCGGCGACGCCGATGGCGACCGCGAGCACGATCAGCTGGAGCACGTTGAAGGACAGCCCGCTGTCGGGCGAGGACTGCAGGCCGAGGATGTTGCCGGGGACCAGGCCGGTGAGGAAGTCCCACCAGGAGCCGGTGGTGGCCGGTGCCGCCTGGGTGGCGGCGTCGACCGAGCTGTGCTTCCCCGGGCCGGTGAGCAGGCCCAGGCCGATACCGATGGAGACGGCGATCAGCGCGGTGATGGCGAACCAGAGCAGGGTCTGGCCGGCCAGCCGCGCGGCGTTGGAGACCCTCTTGAGGTTGGCGATGCTGACGATCACCGCGGTGACGATCAGCGGGACGACGATGACGCGCAACAGCTGGACGAACGTGTGGCCGACCGTCTGCAGCGTTGCGGTCAGCCAGTTGGGCTGGTCCGGGCTGACGGGGCCGATGTCCCGGGCGACGAGGCCCAGGGCGATGCCCAGCACGAGAGCGAAGAGGACCTGCGCCGCGAACGGGACGCGGCGGAGACGAGCGAGCACGAGGGGACCTTCCGGATGCGGTGCGAGAAGTAGGGAGCAGGACGATCGCGGGCGCTCAGCAGGCCGCGGTGGTCACCCGGCCGAAGTCGAGGGCCCGCCGTCGCGTGAGGCCCCACAGGTTCTGCACACCCGGGTCAATGCGGACGGTCGCCGCCCGCAATCCCGGGTGTGGCCGGTCTCATATGGCTCCCTGCAGGGTCCCGCTGCGAGCCTGCGAGTGGGCGGGGGGCAGGGGGTCCTTTCTCAGTCCGGCCAGACCGGCGGGCGCTTCTCCAGGAAGGCCGTCATGCCCTCGCGGGCTCCGGGGAGCTGGCTCGCCGCCGCCATGACCTCGACCGCGGTCGCGTACGCCTCCCGCTCCGGCCGGTCGAGCTGGGCGTACATCGTCTGCTTGCCCCACGCCTTGCTGGCCCGGGAGCCGCGGGTCGCCCGGTCCATCAGGTCGGCCACCGCGGCGTCGAGGTCGGCGTCCGGAACCACCCGGTTGACCAGCCCCCAGTCCAGCGCCGTCCGGGCATCGATCACGTCACCGGTGAGGGCGAGCTCCATGGCCCGCTTGCGGCCGACGTTGCGCGCGATCGCGACCATCGGGGTGTGGCAGAACCAGCCGCCCTTGCCCCCGGGCGCGGCGAAACCGGCCGACTCCGCCGCGACTGCGAGGTCGCAGGAGGCGACCAGCTGGCAGCCCGCCGCCGTGGCGAGCGCGTGCACCCGCGCCAGGACGACCTGGGGCACGTCCTGGAGCGTCTGCATGAGCTCGGTGCACAGCGCCAGCAGGCTCCGCACCTCCGGCAGCGAGGCGCCCGCCACGTCGGCGAAGTCGTGCCCGGCACTGAACACCGGCCCCTCCGCGGCGAGCACGATCCCCGTGGCGTCGGTCTCCCCCACCTCGGTCACCGCCGCGAGCAGCTGGGTCAGGTGCTCCCGGGACAGGGCGTTCCGCTTGGCCGGGCGCGCCATCGTGATGCGGACGACGTCCCCGTCCCGCTCGACCCGTGGTGCGCCGTCGCCCGTCATGCCGGTTCGGGGACCTTCTCGTCGAGCCCGTTCGCCTCGCGGATGACGTCGACGACCGAGCCCATGATCTCGGTCAGCCCGAAGTCCTTCGGCGTGAACACCGCGGCCACGCCCTGCTCGCGCAGCCGGCGGGCGTCGCTGTCGGGGATGATCCCGCCGACGACGACCGGGACGTCGTCCAGGCCGGCCTCCTTCAGGCCACGCAGCACCGCGGGCACCACCTGCAGGTGCGAACCGGACAGCACCGACAGGCCGACGACGTGCACATCCTCCTCGACCGCGGCGGAGACGATCTGCGCCGGCGTCAGCCGGATGCCCTGATAGATGACCTCGAAGCCGGCGTCGCGGGCCCGCACCGCGATCTGCTCCGCGCCGTTGGAGTGACCGTCCAGCCCCGGCTTGCCGACCAGGAAGCGCAGCCGGCCGCCGAGCTCCTCGCCCGTGGCCCGGACGCGCTCGCGGACGTCGGTCAGCGTCTCGTCCGCCTCGCCGCCGCCCGCGGCCGCCGCCACACCGGTCGGGGCCCGATACTCGCCGAAGACCTCGCGCAGGACGCCGGCCCACTCCCCCGTCGTCACTCCGGCGCGGGCGCAGTCGAGGGTCGCGGCCATCAGGTTGGTGTCGGCGCCGGCGGCCTCCCGGAGGGCGTCGAGGGCCTTCTCCACGGGCGCGGGGTCGCGCTCGTCCCGCCATTTCCGGACGGCCTCCTGGGCGGCGTTCTCCACCGCGGGGTCCACCACCATGATCGCGGCGTCGAGGTCGGCCAGCAGCGGGTTGGGCTCGGTGCTCTCGAACCTGTTGACGCCGACGACGACGTCCTCGCCGCTCTCCATCCGGCGGCGCTTCTCGGCCAGGGAGCCGACCAGCTCACCCTTCATGTAGCCCGACTCGACGGCGGCCACCGCGCCGCCCATCTCCTGCACCCGGGCGATCTCCGCGCGGGCGCCCTCGACGATCTCGGCCACCTTCCGCTCCACCACGACCGAACCGGTGAACAGGTCCTCGTACTCCAGGAGGTCGGTCTCGTAGGCCAGCACCTGCTGGAGGCGCAGCGACCACTGCTGGTCCCACGGCCGCGGCAGGCCCAGCGCCTCGTTCCAGGCCGGCAACTGCACGGCGCGGGCGCGGGCGTCGCGGGAGAGCGTGACGGCCAGCATCTCCAGCACGATCCGCTGCACGTTGTTCTCCGGCTGCGCCTCGGTCAGCCCCAGGGAGTTGACCTGGACGCCGTACCGGAACCGCCGGTGCTTGGGGTCCTCGACGCCGTAGCGTTCCTTCGTCAGCTCGTCCCAGAGCTGGGTGAAGGCGCGCATCTTGCACATCTCCTCGACGAAGCGGACGCCCGCGTTGACGAAGAAGGACATGCGCGCGACGACCTCGCCGAAGCGCTCCTGCGGCACCTGACCGGAGTCGCGCACCGAGTCCAGGACGGCGATCGCGGTGCTCATCGCGTAGGCAATCTCCTGCACCGGCGTGGCCCCGGCCTCCTGCAGGTGGTAGCTGCAGATGTTGATCGGGTTCCACTTCGGCATCGTCGTCACCGTGTAGGCGACCATGTCGGTGATCAGCCGCATCGAAGGCCCGGGCGGGAAGATGTACGTCCCGCGCGACAGGTACTCCTTGATGATGTCGTTCTGCGTCGTCCCCGCCAGCTTGCTGACGTCGTGGCCATGTTCCTCGGCCACCGCCTGGTAGAGCGCGAGCAACCACATCGCGGTGGCGTTGATCGTCATTGACGTGTTCATCTCGTCGAGCGGGATGCCGTCGAAGAGCGCGCGCATGTCGCCGATGTGCGTGACCGGCACCCCGACCTTGCCGACCTCACCGACCGCCAGTTCGTCGTCGGGGTCGTACCCGGTCTGCGTCGGCAGGTCGAAGGCGACCGAGAGACCGGTCTGCCCCTTCGACAGGTTGTTGCGGTACAGGGCGTTCGACTCGGCCGGCGAGGAGTGGCCGGCATAGGTGCGCATGACCCAGGGACGGTCACGGTCCTTCGGCGCTGAAGGGAACGGCATGCCCGCGGAGTCTAGGGCGGTTACTCGCCGGTAGCAGCTCGGCTCCCGAAGGGTGTGGGCGGTGGCACACTCGAACGGTGGCCGGGCCGCTGATCGCCGCCGCTGCGTCCGTCCTGCTGGTGTTGTTCACCCGGTGGGCGTTCGGTAGCGGCTACGGGCGCGCCCCTGCCGCCGCGCCCGCGGACGACGGCCTGCTCACGCCGGTCGCGACGCTCTCCCGCAGGCAGTCCGCGCTGGCGCTGCGGGCGGTGCTGTCCGACGCGGGCATCCGCTCGACGATCCGGTACCCCGTCGCGAACCGGGCGGACGTGCTCGTCTTCCGCGAGGACGCCGACCGGGCCCGAGCACTGGCGGTCACCTTCACCGGCCAGGAATGAGGCCCCCTCGCAGGGGCCCGGCGCGAGCACGCCAGTGACGGGGGGTTCTCCCCCAGAATGAGGCCCCCTCGCAGGGGCCCGGCGCGAGCGTGCGAGTGACGGGGGGCGAGGGGGTCCTTTCTCAGCCCGGCCGCTCGGTCCGTTCGACCTTCGCGCCCAGGCCGCGCAGTTGCTCCACGAAGTCGGGGTAGCCGCGGTCGACGTGGTAGATGTCCTGCACCTCGGTGACGCCGTCGGACACCAGCCCTGCCAGCACCAGCCCGGCCCCCGCCCGGATGTCGGTCGCCACCACCGGCGCGCTGGAGAGCCGCTCCCGGCCACGGACGACGGCGTGGTGGCCGTCGATCCGCACGTCGGCACCGAGCCGCACCAGCTCGTTGACGAACATGAACCGGCCGTCGTACACGTTCTCGGTGATCAGCGCGGTGCCGGTCGACACGGCGGCCAGCGCCACCGCCATCGGCTGCAGGTCGGTGGGGAAGCCCGGGAAGGGCAGGGTGACGACGTCGACGCAGCGCGGCCGGTCGTCCATCGAGACCCGGATGCCGTCGCTCAGTGCCTCCACGTTCGCCCCGGCGGTGGTGAGCTTGTCCAGCGCCACGGTCAGGTGTGCGGCAACCGCCCGCTCGATGACGACGTCACCCCGGGTCATGACCGCGCCGATGGCCCAGGTTCCGGCGACGATCCGGTCCGGCACCGTCGTGTAGGTCGTCGGCGACAGGCTCTCGACGCCCTCGATCGTGATCGTCGAGGTGCCGGCGCCGTCGATCCGGGCGCCCATCGCGGTCAGCATCGTGCAGAGGTCGACGATCTCGGGCTCGCGTGCGGCGTTGTCGATGACCGTGGTCCCCGACGCGAGCACCGCGGCCATCATCAGGTTCTCGGTGGCGCCGACGGAGGGGAAGTCGAGCCAGATCGACGTCCCCGTCAGGCGGGGGGCGGTGGCGACCAGGAAGCCGTGCTCGCTGACGATCGTGGCGCCCAGCCGCTCCAGCCCGGAGATGTGCATGTCCAGGCCGCGGGAACCGATCGCATCACCGCCCGGCAGCGCGACACGGGCGCTGCCGCAGCGCGCGACCAGCGGGCCGAGCACGCTGATCGAGGCCCGCATGCGGCGGACCAGGTCGTAGTCGGTCTCCGTCGACGGCGCATCCGGTACGTCGATGACCACGCGGCCGCCGCCACCGCCGCCGTCCCCGCAGCGCTCGTAGCTGACACCGCAGCCGAGCCGCCGGAGCACCTCGCTCATGATCGAGACGTCGAGGATGTCCGGGACCTCGTCGATGGTCGTGCGTCCGGACGCCAGCAAGGCCGCCGCCATGAGCTTCAGCGCGCTGTTCTTCGCGCCCGTGACACGGACCCGGCCGGTCAGGGCCGTGCCCCCGGTCACCTCGAAGCACTCCACCCGGTCACCCTACGGTGGCCCCGCTGCAGGGTCCCACCGCGCGTCTGCGAGGGGTGGGGTCCTTCTTCTACGCTCGCGGGCATGACCGTCCGGCTCACCCGCATCTACACGAAAACCGGCGACGCCGGACAGACGCACCTGGGCGACATGAGCCGGGTCGCGAAGACCGACCCGCGGCTCGTCGCCTACGCCGACGTGGACGAGGCCAACAGCGTGCTGGGCGTCGCCCTCGCGCTCGGCAACCCCCCGGCGACGACCGCCGAACTGCTGCGCAGCGTGCAGAACGATCTGTTCGACGTCGGTGCCGACCTGTGCACGCCGATCACGCCGGATCCGGAGTTCCCGCCGCTGCGCGTGACACCGGCCTATACCGAGCGCCTCGAGGCGGCCTGCGACGAGCACAACGAGGCGCTGCCGAAGCTGGCCAGCTTCATCCTCCCCGGAGGCACCCCGGCAGCGGCCCTGCTGCACCAGGCCCGGGTCGTCGTCCGGCGGGCCGAGCGCAACGTCTGGGCCCTCCTGGAGGCCGAACCGGACCGGACCAACCCCGAGACGGCGCGCTACCTCAACCGCCTCTCGGACCTGCTCTTCATCCTCTCCCGGGTGACCAACCCCGGCGGTGACGTGCTGTGGGAGCCCGGCGCGCACAGCGGCGCACACGCCCAGCGGGCGGCCCTGGACGAGCAGCCGTCGGACGGCTGAGCGCGCTCAGCTCGCGGGTGGCGCGGACTCCACCCAGGAAAGGAAGCCGGTGACCGTCGAGGGATCCATGGCCAGCTCACGCGGTCCCTCGGACGTGGAGCAGGCGAGGACGACGAGATCGGGTGGCAGGCCGACGTCCTCCCGCGTGGCGGTGCGCTGCGACTCGACGCGCAGGTCCGCCCGGCTCAGGCGCTCCTGAGGACGCACCGAGAGGGACAGGCCGCGGTACCAGAGAAGCACGTCGCCGCCGTACCAGGCGACACCGACCGACCAGCGCGCGGTTCCGGTGGGGCGCAGCCACATCGTCACGGCGCCGAGGCCGGAGAGCAGGAACCGGCGGCGCAGCAGGAAGACGACCGCCACGAGCAGCAGCGCGACGCCGAGCAGGACCAGCAGAACGGTGGCCATGGGCGCTCAGGCGTCGGCGGTGCTCAACCGGGAGAACTCAGGCGCTCTCGCCCGCGGCCCTCAGCCGGGACTGCGCACGCCGTGCGGCGTCCAGCGAGTCGGCGTCGTCCTCGCCGGCCTCCTCCGCCCGCCGCAGCGCCTCCCGGGCACGCTCCACGTCGATCTCGGTGGAGATCTCCGCGGTCTCGGCCAGGATCGACACCCCGCGCTCGGTGACGGAGAGGAACCCGCCGTGGGCGGCCACGATCACGTCGTCGCCGGACTCGGTGCGGATGGTGACGACGCCACCCTCGGCCAGCTGGCCCAGCAGCGGCGCGTGCCCGGGGAGCACGCCCAGCTCCCCCTCGGTGGTGCGGGCGATGACCATGCGCGCCTCGCCGGACCAGATCTTGCGTTCGACGGCCACCAACTCGACCTGCAGGGTCGCCACGACACTCCTCCGGAGACGCCCCTCCACCAGCGAAGGGGTGCAGTGCGTTCGGGTCGCCGGACCTGGTGGAACGGCGACGGATCGCCCCACTCTAGCGGCGGACGGCCAGGAGTCCTGCCGGGGCCGCCCCGGGTACCGGGGTCAGAGGGCCCGGCGGTACAGAAGGGTCCAGCGCCCGACTCGGACCCAGGGGTGCTTGACGCTGGCTGGGGAGGCCCACTGGTCGGTACGGAAGCGTGCCGGCTCGTCGGGGGCGTAAGGGGCCCAGCTCCAGCCGGCGTCGGCACTGCTCGCAGTCGCGGGGTTGCGGTCCACGTCGTTCCTCATCACGGCGCCCGTGGCACGGGCGCATCCTCTCGATGGTCGGCACGCGGGGCGCCAACCCTCAGCAGAGTAGCGATCTACCACCCGATCAGGTGATGGCTCGGCCCGGCACGCAGGTCTTTCATCCGCTCCGGATGACCCCGGACGGCAACGGCCGGGCCCCCGGAACGGGGACCCGGCCGTCGCGATGCGGTGGAGTGGCGCCGCTGCAGGGCCCCCGCTGAGCTTGCGAAGCGAGGGGGGCAGCGGGGTCCTTCTACTTCGTCAGCTTCTCCGCGTTGCGCTCGAGGTCCTCGAGGCCACCGCACATGAAGAACGCCTGCTCCGGAACGTGGTCGTACTTGCCCTCGGTCAGCGCCTTGAAGGCCTCGAGGGTCTCCGACAGCGGGACGAAGGAGCCCGGCTGCCCGGTGAAGGCCTCGGCCACGAACATGTTCTGCGAGAGGAAGCGCTCGATCCGCCGGGCCCGCTGGACGGTGACCTTGTCCTCCTCGCCGAGCTCATCGATACCGAGGATGGCGATGATGTCCTGCAGCTCCTGGTAGCGCTGCAGGATCCGCTTCACCGTCTGCGCGATGTCGTAGTGCTCCTGCCCGACGTACTGCGGGTCGAGGATCCGGCTGGTGGAGTCCAGCGGGTCGACGGCCGGGTAGATGCCCTTCTCCGAGATCGGCCGGGAGAGCACCGTCGTCGCGTCCAGGTGGGCGAACGTGGTGTGCGGCGCGGGGTCCGTGATGTCGTCGGCGGGTACGTAGATCGCCTGCAGCGAGGTGATGGAGTGCCCCCGCGTCGAGGTGATCCGCTCCTGCAGCTCGCCCATCTCGTCGGCCAGGGTCGGCTGGTACCCCACGGCCGAGGGCATGCGGCCCAGCAGCGTGGAGACCTCGGAACCGGCCTGGGTGAACCGGAAGATGTTGTCGATGAAGAGCAGCACGTCCTGGTTCTGCTCGTCCCGGAAGTACTCCGCCATCGTCAGGGCCGACAGCGCGACGCGCAGCCGGGTGCCCGGCGGCTCGTCCATCTGACCGAAGACGAGCGCGGTCGACTCGATGACGCCGGACTCGGTCATCTCCGTGATGAGGTCGTTGCCCTCACGGGTGCGCTCACCGACGCCGGCGAACACCGACACACCGCCGAACTCCTGGGCGACGCGGCGGATCATCTCCTGGATGAGCACCGTCTTGCCGACGCCGGCGCCGCCGAACAGGCCGATCTTCCCGCCGGCCACGTAGGGCGTCAGCAGGTCGATGACCTTGATGCCGGTCTCCAGCAGCTCGGTGCGGCCCTCGAGCTGGTCGAACCGCGGCGCGTGCCGGTGGATCGACCAGTGCGGAGCGTCCTCGCCGTAGCCGGGCTCGTCGAGGCACTCGCCGAGGGCGTTGAACACGTGGCCCGTGGTCGCGTCGCCCACGGGCACCATGATCGGGCTGCCGGTGTCGGTGACCTCGGCGCCGCGGACCAGCCCGTCGGTGGGTGCCATCGAGATGGTCCGGACGACCCCCTCGCCCAGGTGCTGGGCGACCTCGAGCGTCAGCGTCTTGCTGAGGTCGGCCAGCGTGACATCGACCTTCAAAGCGTTGAACAGGTCGGGCATCGCGTCGCGGGGGAACTCGACGTCGACGACCGGCCCGGTGACCCGCACGACGCGGCCGCCGGCCTGCGTCTGCTGGTTGGTCGGACGGTCCTCGGTGACGGTCATCTGTAGTGCTCTCCTGCCCTTGGGCTGCGGTGGTCTCGCGTCTTGCGGTGGGACACGGGTCGATCAGTCGCCGGAGTTCGCCGAGACCAGCGCGTCGGCGCCGCCGACGATCTCGCTGATCTCCTGGGTGATCTCGGCCTGACGGGCCTGGTTGGCCTGTCGGGAGAGGTTCTTCGCCAGCTCCTCGGCGTTGTCCGAGGCCGACTTCATCGCGCGGCGGCGGGACGCCGACTCCGAGGCGGCCGCCTCGAGCATCGCCGCGTAGATCCGCGTGGTGATGTACTTCGGCAGCAACGCGTCGAGCAGCCCCTCGGCCGACGGCTCGAACTCGTACGAGGTCGGCACGCCGGTGTCGTTGCTCGCGGTGCCGCTCTCGCGATCCTCCCGCTCGTAGTCGAACTCCTCGACCTCCTCGACCTCGAGGGGAGCCATGCGCTTGGCGACCGGGACCTGCGAGAGCAGCGACCGGAACTCGGTGTAGACGATGTGCAACTCGTCCACGCCCTCCACCGCATCGGCGCCGGCCCCGCCGTCCTCGTCGTCGTCCTCACCAGCGGTGAAGGCCTCGATGAGGACCCGTCCGACCTCCTGTGCGTCGGGGTAGTTCGGCTGCTCCGAGAAACCGGTGAAGGTGTCGGCCGTCTCGCGGTCACGGAAGGAGTAGTAGGTCTCCCCCTTCCGGCCGACGACGTAGAGGACCGGCTCCTTGCCCTCGTTGCGCAGGAGGGACAGCAGTTCCTCGGTCCGCCGCAGCACGTTGACGTTGTACGAGCCGGCGAACCCACGGTCGGAGGTGATCACGAGGACCGCCGCCCGCTTCGGGTTCTGCCGCTCGGTCAGCAGCGGGTGGTCCAGCGACGCAGAGGACGCCAGGGCCGACAGCACGCGGGTGATCTCGCGGGCGTAGGGCTTGGACGCCTCCACCCGCGCCTGGGCACGCACGATGCGGGCACCGGCGATCAGCTCCTGGGCCGAGAAGATCTTCTTCGTCGACTGGGTGGAGCGGATGCGGCGCCGCAGCGCGCGGAGGGACGCGGCCATCGGTCAGCTGCCCCGCTTGACCTGGACGCGCTCCTGACCGCGCTCCGAGGCCTCCATGGCCTCGGCCTCGGGCTCGTCGGCCTTGAGCGACTCACCCTCGGACGTCGTGAACTGGCCGTAGAACTCCTCGACCGCCTTCTCCAGGCTCTGCACGGCGTCGTCCCCGAGGGCCTTCGACGTCCGGATCTCCTCGAAGACGTTCTCGTAGTTGCGCGCGACGAAGTCGAGGAACTCCGCCTCGAAGCGGCGGACGTCCGACACGGGCACGACGTCGAGCTTGCCGGTGGTGCCCAGCCAGAGGGACACGACCTCACGCTCGACCGGGTACGGCGAGTACTGCCCCTGCTTGAGCAGCTCGACCAGTCGCTGGCCGCGGTCCAGGGTCGCGCGGCTGGAGGCGTCCAGGTCGGAGGAGAACGAGGCGAACGCCTCGAGCTCGCGGAACTGGGCGAGGTCCAGCCGGAGCCGGCCCGCCACCGACTTCATCGCCTTGATCTGGGCGGAGCCACCGACGCGGGACACCGAGATACCGACGTTGATGGCCGGGCGGACACCGGAGTTGAACAGACCGGTCTCGAGGAAGATCTGCCCGTCGGTGATCGAGATGACGTTGGTCGGGATGTAGGCCGACACGTCATTGCCCTTGGTCTCGATGACCGGCAGGCCGGTCATCGAGCCGGCACCGAGCTCGTCGTTGAGCTTCGCGCAGCGCTCCAGCAGCCGGGAGTGCAAGTAGAAGACGTCGCCCGGGTAGGCCTCGCGGCCCGGCGGCCGGCGCAGCAGCAGCGAGACGGCGCGGTAGGCCTCGGCCTGCTTGGTCAGGTCGTCGAACACGATCAGGACGTGCTTGCCCTCGTACATCCAGTGCTGCCCGATGGCCGAGCCGGTGTACGGGGCGATGTACTTCTGGCCGGCCGGGTCCGAAGCCGGCCCGGCGACGATCGTCGTGTACTCCATCGCGCCGGCCTCCTCGAGGGAGGAGCGGATCGCGGCGATCGTCGAGCCCTTCTGGCCGACGGCGACGTAGATGCAGCGGACCTGCTGCTTCGGGTCGCCCGTGGCCCAGGCGTCCTTCTGGTTGATGATCGTGTCGATCGCGATCGCCGTCTTGCCGGTCTGCCGGTCGCCGATGATCAGCTGACGCTGGCCACGGCCGATCGGGGTCATGGCGTCGATGGCCTTGATGCCGGTCTGCATCGGCTCGTGGACCGACTGCCGCTGCACCACGGTGGGCGCCTGCAACTCGAGGGCGCGCCGGCCGGTGGTCTCGATCTCGCCGCCGCCGTCGATCGGGTTGCCCAGCGGGTCCACGACGCGGCCGAGGTAGCCGTCGCCGACGGGCACGGAGAGAACCTCACCGGTCCGGCGGACCTGCTGGCCCTCCTCGATGCCGGCGAAGTCACCCAGGATCACGACGCCGACCTCGCGGACGTCGAGGTTCAGCGCCAGACCGCGGACGCCGCTCTCGAACTCGAGCAGCTCGTTGGTCATCACCGAGGGCAGCCCCTCGACCCGGGCGATGCCGTCGCCGGCCTCGGTGACCGTGCCGACCTCCTCACGGGAGACATCGGGGCTGTACTCGGTGACGTAGTTCTGGATGGCACTGCGGATCTCGTCTGCGGAGATCGTCAGCTCGGCCATGGCTCTGAGTCCTCTTCCCTGCGGGGTCGTGTCGAAAGTGGTGGGGCGGGGCCCGTCAGCTCACCGCGTGGTCAGCCGGCAAGCCGCCGTCGGGCGGCTTCCAGTCGGTGGGCGATGCTGCCGTCAACGACCTCGTCCCCCACCTGGACGATCAGGCCGCCGAGCACGCTCGGGTCCACGGTCACCTGCAGCCCTATCGTCCTGCCGTAGAGGCGGCCGAGCACGTCGGTCAGCCGCTGCTCCTGGGCGGGGGCCAGCGCCACGGCGCTGGTGACCCGGGCGACGTACCGGCCACGTCGGCGGCTGGCCATCTCGGACAGGTGCTCGATCGCGCGCTCCGCGTCCCCGACACGCGGGTCGGTCAGCACGTTGCGCAGCAACTGCTCGGTGACCGGGCTGACCCGTCCGTCGAGCAGCCGGTCCAGCAGTGCCGCCTTCCCCTCGGCCGCTGCCGGATCGCTGAGGATGCGCTGGAGCTCCCGGTTGGCACCGACGATGCGGCCGAAGCGGAAGAGCTCGTCCTCCACGTCGTCCAGCTCACCCCGGGCGGCCGAGGCATCCAGGGCCGCTTCGATGGCCAGCGTGGTGACGGCCTCGACCAGGTCGACCGGGCGGGACCAGCGCTGCCGTGCCACGGTCTCCACCAGGTCGAGCGCCGCGTCCGACAGCCGGGAGGCGAACAGTCGCTGGGCGAGCGCGGCCCGGTCCTCGGGCTTCCCCGAGGGGTCCGAGAGCGCCCGCCGCAGCGACAGCTGGCCCTCGAGCAGCCGGGCGACGGCGAACAGCTCGTCGGAGAGGCTGAGCAGGGCCCGCCCGTCCGAACCCCGCGAAAGCTCGTCCAGGCGCTCGCGCACCACGGCGAGGGCTTCGCGGCTGGAGGCCTCCATCAGCGGTTGCCCCGGGAGACGGGGACGCCGCCGTCACCGGTCGCGGCGATGCTGTCCAGCTCATCGAGGAACCGGTCGACGGTGCCACGACGACGGGCCTCGTCGGCGAGGGACTCCTCCAGGATGCGGCCCGCGAGCTCGACAGCGAGCGCACCGACCTGGCCGCGCAGCTCGTTGACGATCTGCTGCCGCGCGGTGGCCAGCTGCTCCTCGCCACGGGCGACGATGCGGGCCGACTCCTCCTGCGCCTGCCGGCGCAGCTCCTCGACGATCTGCTGCCCCTCGGCACGGGCCTGGTCCCGGATCTGGGCCGCCTCGGAGCGGGCCTCGGCCAGCTGCGCGCGGTACTTCTCCAGGGCCTCCGCGGCCTCGGCCTGCATGGCCTCGGCCCGCTCCATGCCGCCCTCGATCGCCTCACGGCGAGCGCGGAAGACCTGCTCGAAGCGCGGGGCGACCAGCAACCGCATGACGAGATACACGGCCCCGAAGGCGATGATCCCGATGACGATCTCGCCCAGGGGCGGGATCAGCGGGTTCTCGGTCGCAGCCAGGATGTTCATGGTGTCCGTTTCCTGTCTGGTCAGGTGGTCCGTACCGGGTGGGTACGGATCAGGTGCCGAAGACGAACGGGACGACGAAGCCGATGAGGGCCAGCGCCTCGGAGAGGGCGAAGCCGAGGAACGCGTAGGTGCGGGTCAGACCGGCCGACTCGGGCTGCCGGGCGGTGGCCTGGATGTAGGCCGCCCAGACGATGCCCACGCCGATGCCCGGGCCGATCGCGGCGAGGCCGTAGCCGATCGAACCGACGCTGCCGGTCACACCGGTGCTTGCTGCTGCCAGTAGGTCCATGCGGGGTGTTCCTCCTGTGTCGTCGCCCGGCGTTGTCCGGGCGGCTGGCGGGGGGTGGTGCTGGGTGGGGCAAGTCGTGCGGTCGTGCCGTTGGGGCAAGAGTGCCCAGGGAAGGTCAGTGCGCGATCAGTGTTCGGCCTCGATGGACCCGTTCAGGTACGTCCCCATCAGCACGGTGAATACGTAGGCCTGCAGGAAGATCACCAGCAGCTCGAAGAAGGTCATCACGATCGCCATCAGGAACGAGATCCCGCCGAAGACATACGACAGGCCGCCGACGGTGAACAGGTAGGTCGCGCCGAGGGAGAAGACCAGCAGCAGCATGTGCCCGGCGAACATGTTCGCGAAGAGCCGGACGGCCAGGGTGAACGGCCGCACGATGAAGTTCTGCAGGATCTCGATCGGCGTCACCAGGATGTACATGGGCAGCGGGACGCCGGGCAGGAAGAGGATGTCCTTGAAGTACTTGCCGACACCCTGCTCTCGGATGCCGACCCAGATGTAGATGACGTAGCAGATGAGCGCGAGCACGAGCGGGAAGGCGAACTTCGCCATCGGCGAGATCTGCGCCAGCGGCACGATCGACATGATGTTGTTCGCCAGGATGAAGAAGAACAGCGAGGCGAGGAACGGCGCGAACGGCAGGCCGCGCGGGCCGACGACGTCGCGGGCGATCCCGTCGCGGACCAGTGAGTAGCCGCTCTCCCCGAGGAACTGCAGCTTGCCCGGGACGATCTGCGGATTGCGCACCGTGGCGACGAGGAAGCCGATGATCCCGAGGGTGGCGATCCAGAGGATCAGCGTGATACGGGTGATCTCGAAGTCGACCCCGAGCACCGAAAAGGTCCACAGCGGGTGCGGATAGAACGCCTCGAGGCCGGGGGCCTGGAAGCCCGGGCCGGCGGCGAGCACGCCGCCGAGCGCGTGGGCGCTGGAGGTCACCGTTGTCCCTTCTGCGTCGGACCGTGCCCCCGCGGCCGGCTCCGTCGTCGGCTCGGGGTCTTGCTTGACCGCTGACCCGCGGGCGGGTCGACGGCTCCGTACCTGGCCACCACCAGGTAGATGGCGACCGCGGTGCCGAGGAGGATGCCGGCCGGGGCGAAGAACAGAATGCCAAGCCACCGATCGAGCAGCCAGCCGACCCCGCCCCACACGGCCATCCCGGAGATCAACGTCCCCGTGACTGCCCAGCCCGTCTCAGCACCACTGCCCTGCCGCGACGGACCCGCAGGTCGGGGCCGGGGGCCCCCGTGCTGGGGGTTTTCCTCGGCCATTGGATCGGACCCTATCAGCCGTGTGTCGTGGGCATTTCCCGGTCCGGCGTCGACGGCGCCTGGGACGACGGCGGAGCCGGCGGGGGGACGTAGTAGAGCTGCCGGGTCCATACCCACCGCAACTGGACGACACTCCACAACAGCGCGCCCACGACGACACTCCAGGCGAGGGTGAGCCGGTCCAGCCAGCCGTCCTCGGGCAGCCTGTTCAAGAGGGCGAAGAGGACCAGCGCCTTGACCGCGAAGGTGCCCAGTGCCGCGGGCAGGGTGAAGGTGTCGTCGATCCGCCCGGCCCACGCCACGACCAGGCCGGACAGGCAGAAGAAGGCCGTGACGATCACGGCACCGAGCAGCACGCCGAGCGCGTCCGGCCAGCCCGCCAGAAGGCCGGTCACCGGGGCCGCCACCGCCGTCACCGCCGCCGCGGCCAGCGTGCCGACGCGGAGGAAGGACAGGTCCCAGGGGGCGGTGCTGCGGGCAGCGGGGGCGGTGCTTCCCGCGGGCCGCGGCCGGGCCCCCGTCATCGCAGAACCTGCGCGGCCGGTTCGGCTGTCGCCACCGGCTGCGGGGTGACCGCCGGTTCGACCTTCGCCGTACGGGCGGACGGGTGGTCGGCTCGGCTCCGCTCGCGCTGAGCCAGCTGTTCGGCCGCTCGGGCCTCCCGCCTGGCGCGGCGGGCCCGCGGGCTGAGCACCACGACCACCCCCACCACCAGCAGGGCGCCGATGGCGATGACCAGCTCTGACCGGCCACCGGTGATCGACAGCGTCACGGCGCCGAAGGACAGCAGGGCCGCCCAGAAGTACATGACCAGCACCGCCCGGCGGTGCGAATGGCCGATGGAGAGCAACCGGTGGTGCAGGTGCATCTTGTCCGGCGAGAAGGGCGAGCGTCCCTTGCGGGTGCGCCGGACGACGGCCATGACCAGGTCGACGAACGGGATGAAGAGGATCGCGATCGGCACCAGGAGGGGGAGCGCCAGCGGCAGCAGGCTGGCCGCCGAGTCGAAGCTCTGTGGGTCGGCCTGCCCGGTCGCCGAGACCGCGGCCGCGGAGAGCATCAGGCCCACGAGCATCGAGCCGGAGTCACCCATGAAGATCCGGGCCGGGCTGAAGTTGTGCGGCAGGAAGCCCAGGCAGGCACCGGCGAGCACCACGGTGATCAGTGCGGGGGCGCTCGCGACGTCGTTGTACCCCACCAGGCCCAAGTGGTAGCTGTAGGCGAAGAAGGCCAGGGCCGCGATCGCCGAGACTCCGGCGGCCAGGCCGTCGAGGCCGTCGATGAAGTTCAGCGCATTCACCGTCAGGACGGTGAGCAGGATGGTGGCCGGCACGCCCACCGACGGCCCGAGGATGAGCGTGCCGATGTCGGCGACCGGCAGGAACAGGTAGAGCAACTGGACGCCGAAGAGCACCATCACGCCGGCCGCGGCGATCTGGCCGGTCAGCTTGGTCAGGGCGTCCAGGCCCCATCGGTCGTCGAGGACCCCCAGCAGACAGATCAGGCCGCCGGCGATCAGCACCCCGATGGTCTGCGAGTCGTCGAACGTCCGGTGCAGGACCGGCAGCCGGGTGGCCACGAGGATCGCCGCCGCGACTCCCAGGTACATGGCGACGCCGCCGCCCCGCGGGGTGGGGATGACGTGCACGTCCCGCTCCCGCGGCGCAGCCATCATCCGCAGCCGGGTGGCCGCCATCCGCACCACCGGCGTGGCCAGGTAGGTGACCAGCGCGGCGGTGAGGAGGACGACGGCGTACTCGCGCACCGGATCAGGGGGTGGGCAGGGCCGCGGAGAAGGAGGCCGGCTCGGGGTACGCGGGGTGGGCGCCGACGAGCTCGCGGACGCCTGCGGCCACCTCGGCGGTGCGGCTGCCGTCTGCGTCCCGGATCGCCGTGCCGATGAGCGAGGCGATCTCCTTCATGTCGGTCTCCGACATGCCCTGCGTGGTCACCGCCGGGCTGCCGACGCGGATACCGGACGCGATCGATGCCGGCTGCGGGTCGAACGGGATCGCGTTCTTGTTGAGCACGATGCCGGCTGCGTCGCAGCGCGCCTCGGCGTCGGCACCCGTCACCCCCGTCTCCCGGAGGTCGAGCAGCGCGAGGTGCGTGTCGGTGCCGCCGGCGACCGGCCGGAGGCCCTCGGCGGCCAGGCCCTCGGTGAGCGCCTGGGCGTTGGCGATGACCTGACGGGCGTACGCCTGGTACTCCGGCTGCAGGCACTCCTTGAAGTTGACCGCCTTGGCCGCGACGGCGTGCATGAGCGGGCCGCCCTGCATCATCGGGAACGCCGCCTTGTCGATGGCCTTGGCGTGCTCTTCCTTGCAGACGATGGCGCCCCCGCGCGGGCCGCGCAGCACCTTGTGCGTCGTGAAGGTGACGACGTCCGCGTAGGGCACCGGGCTGGGGATCGCCCTGCCCGCCACCAGGCCGATGAAGTGCGCGGCGTCGACCATCAGGATCGCGCCCACCTCGTCGGCGATCTCCCGGAACGCCGGGAAGTCGATCAACCGCGGGATCGCCGAGCCGCCGCAGATGATCATCCGGGGGCGGTGCTCACGGGCCAGGTCACGGACCTGGTCGTAGTCGATGTGCTCGGTCTCCGGGTTCACCCCGTACTGGACGGCGTTGAACCACTTGCCGGAGAAGGACACCTTGGCCCCGTGGGTCAGGTGACCGCCGTGCGGCAGGGCCATGGCCAGGAACGTATCGCCGGGCTTCATGAAGGCGCCGTAGACGGCGAGGTTGGCGTTGGCCCCGGAATGCGGCTGCAGGTTCGCGTGGTCGGCTCCGAAGAGCTCCTTGGCCCGGGCGATGCCGATCTCCTCGGCCCGGTCGACGACCTCGCAGCCGCCGTAGTACCGGCGTCCGGGATAGCCCTCGGCGTACTTGTTCGTCAGGGTGCTGCCGAGCGCGGCGAGCACCGCGGGGCTGGTGAAGTTCTCGCTGGCGATCAGCTGCAGACCACTGCGCAGTCGGTCCAGCTCGTCGAGAACCACCCCCGAGATGTCGGGGTCGAAGGCGGCCAGGGCTTCGAAGTCCGGGCCCCAGTACGGGGTCGCTGCGGGCATGCTCATCTCAGGCGCACTCCAGAACGGTCGGTGCGGGCGCCCGCGATGCCCGGGCTCGGGCGGCGCGGCGGTCACCCAACGGTATCGCTTTGACGTGGCAGTCCTCAGTCGGTCAGGTCCGGCACGACCTCACGGAGCGCGTCGACGGGGATGGCGCCCACGCGGAGGACGCGGGGCACGGGGCCGGTGCAGTCGACAATCGTGCTGGCCGCCGAGGAGGCCCTGGGGCCTCCGTTTAGGACCACGGCGGCGTGCTCGCCCAGTTGGTCGGCGGCCTCCTGGGCGGTGGTCGCGGCGGGGCGTCCGGAGCGGTTCGCACTGGAGACCGCGAGGGGTCCCGTGCGCCGTAGCAGCTCGCGGGCCAGGTCGTCGTCGGGCAGCCGGACGGCGACGGTCCCCTCGGCGTCCCCGAGGTCCCAGGCCAGGGACGGCGCGTGCTCGAGGACGAGGGTGAGCCCGCCCGGCCAGAACGCCTCGGCGAGCCGGGTCGCCACCGGCGGCAGGTCCACCACGAGGCCGGCCAGCGTCGAGGCCTCGCCGATCAGCACCGGGACGGGCATCGTGCGGCCGCGGTTCTTCGCGGCCAGCAGGCCGGTCACCGCGGAGGGGGTGAACGCGTCGGCCGCGACGCCGTAGACGGTGTCGGTGGGCAGCAGAACCAGGGAACCCGCCGCGATGGCGGAGACCGCCGCGTCCAGGCCGGCGGCGCGCGCGTCGGGATCGGAGCAGTCGTAGACATCAGCCACGGCTGGCGAGTCTGTCACCCGGCCCGACGGCGGCGCCCGGCCCTCTGCCGGAGCGTCACGACGAGCAGCGCCAGTCCCACGGCCAGGGCCGCGAAGACCGCGTCGCCCAGGAACGCCATCCCCCACAGGGTGTCGTCGTAGTGCTCCCCGAAGAACCCGAAGTGGACGGCCTGAAGACCCCATCCCCCCACCACGGCCCAGGTGGCGGCCTGGCCGTCCGGCGCGGCCACGCCGACCAGCAGCGCGGCTCCCGCCTCGAGGAGGAGCCAGACCTCCGTGCTGCTCCCCTCGCTCCACTGCGGTCCGGCGAGGTCCGGCCGGACGACCAGCCAGATCGCCAACTGGCCAATCGCGCAGACGGCCACGAAGACGCGGCGCCGGAGGGCGCTCGTCGTCGTGGGGACGGCGCTCATGCGCCCACCCTGTCAGGTCAGGCGCGACGCGCGGTGGTGAAGCGCGGGCGGCCGGCCAGGTCGGGATGGTCGGCGACGTCGATGAAGTCCCCGTGCGCCCGCACCAGGGCGGGCAGTGCGCTCCCCTGGGCATCCGCGTGCTCGATGCCGAGCCCGCCGCCCGGGCGCAGCAGCCGGGCCGCGGTGACCAGCAGACGACGGACGACGTCCAGACCGTCGGGACCGCCCCACAGCGCCAGCGGCGGGTCGTGGTCGGCCACCTCCCGGGGCACCCGGGCGCCGTCGGGGACGTACGGCGGGTTGGAGACGACGAGGTCGACGGTGCCCTCGAGGTCGCGCAGCAGCTCCGGATCGGTCATGTCCCCGGCCAGGACCTCGACCGGGCGGTCGCCGGCAGCCGCCCGCGCGGCGGCGTTGTGGCGGGTCCACTCGATCGCGCCGGCATCGCGCTCGACGGCCGTGACGCGGGCGCGGGGATGCTCGTGCGCCAGGGACAGCGCGATCGCGCCGGACCCTGCGCCGAGGTCGACCACGACCGGGTCGGCGATGCCGGCCAGCTGGTCGAGGGCCCAGCCGACCAGTTGCTCGGTCTCGGGCCGGGGGACGAACACTCCGGGACCGACCGCCAGCTCCAGGTGCCGGAACGGCGCCCGGCCGGTCAGGTGCTGCAGAGGCACCCGGTCGGCGCGCTGCTCGAGCAGGACGCCGAACCGATCGGCCGCGTCGTCCGGGACGTCGTCCAGGGTCAGCAGCCGGGCGCGGGGCACGTCCAGCACCGCCGCCAGCAGCAGTTCGGCGTCCACCCGCGGGGAGTCCACGCCGGCGTCGGTGAGCCGGCGGGCGGCCGCGGTCAGCAGCTCACGGGTCTTCAGGAGCCGGCCGCCAGCAACTCGGCGGTGTGTGCCTCGGAGAGTGCGTCCAGCACCGGGTCGAGCTCGCCGTCGAGCACCTGGTCGAGGTTGTGCGCCTTGTAGCCGACGCGGTGATCGGAGATCCGGTTCTCCGGGAAGTTGTAGGTGCGGACCCGCTCGCTGCGGTCCACCGTCCGCACCTGGCTGCGCCGCTGATCACTGGCCACGGCGGCGGCCTCCTCGCGGGCGGCAGCGAGGAGCCGCGCACGGAGGACCCGCAGGGCGGACTCCCGGTTCTGCAACTGGCTCTTCTCGTTCTGCGAACTGACCACGATGCCGCTGGGCAGGTGGGTGATCCGGACGGCGGAGTCGGTGGTGTTCACACTCTGCCCGCCGGGGCCCGACGACCGGAACACGTCGATCCGCAGGTCGTTCGGGTCGACGGTGACGTCGACGTCCTCGGCCTCCGGCAGCACGAGGACCCCGGCGGCCGAGGTGTGGATGCGGCCCTGGCTCTCGGTCGCGGGCACCCGCTGGACGCGGTGCACGCCACCCTCGAACTTCAGCCGGGACCAGATGCCCTCGTCAGTGCGGGACTTGATCGCGACGGCGACGTCCTTGTAGCCGCCGAGCTCGGCGCCGACGGCGTCCAGGACCTCGGTCGACCAGCCGCGGCGCTCCGCGTACCGCAAGTACATCCGCAGCAGGTCGCCGGCGAACAGCGCGGACTCCGCGCCGCCCTCCCCCGCCTTGATCTCGAGGATGACGTCCTTGTCGTCGTCGGGGTCCTTCGGCAGCAATTGTTCGCGCAGCCGGTCGGTCAGCTCGCCCATGCGCTCCTCGAGCGTGATGGCCTCGGCCGCGAACGACGCGTCCTCGCCGGCGAGCTCACGCGCGGTGGCCAGGTCGCCGCGGGCCTCGTCGAGCGCGCGGGCGGTCTCGACCAGCGGGGCGAGCTGGGCGTACCTGCGCCCCAGCCGGCGGGCCCGGGCCTGGTCGGCATGGACCTCGGGGTCGGCGAGCTCGACCTCCAGGGAGGCGTGCTCCGCCAGCAGCGAGCCCAGCCGGTCGGGTGCGGCGTCCGTGCTGCTCACTGCGATCTCCTCTCGGACATGACGACGGCGCCCGCACCCACCCTCGGGAGGTGGGCGCAGGCGCCGTCGGAGGTGCTACTTGTCGGTGCTGGCAGCAGCACCGGCGCGCTTGCCGAACCGCTTCTCGAAGCGGGCGACGCGGCCACCGGTGTCGAGGATCTTCTGCTTGCCGGTGTAGAAGGGGTGGCACGCCGAGCAGACCTCGACGGTCAGCTGTCCACCCGGGGCGGTGCTGCGGGTCGTGAAGGTGTTCCCGCAACCACAGGTGACCGTGGTCTCGTGGTACGCGGGGTGGATGTCGGGCTTCATATCGCCTCTTCTTCGAAGTCTGTCGTCGTTCGGTCGCTGGAACGCCGGCAGGCGGTTGGTCATTCCACACCGGCCGCGGGGCTCAGTCGCTCAGTATCCCTGATGCGGGAGCCCCGCCTGCAGTGGCCCCGTCCCGAGGCTCACCCCGAGCTTGCGAGGGGTGAGGAGGACGGGGTCCTCTTTCAGTCGTTGCCGGGGCCCAGCGTCGTCTTCTGGATCTGCATCAGGAACTCGACGTTGTTGCGGGTCTTCTTGAGCTTGTCCAGCAGCAGCTCGAGGGCCTGCTGGGGCTCCAGTGCCGCGAGCACCCGGCGCAGCTTGATCACGATGGCGAGCTCCTCGGGGTTCATGAGGATCTCTTCCTTGCGGGTACCCGACGCGTTGACGTCGACGGCCGGGAAGACCCGCTTGTCCGCCAGGCGGCGGTCCAGCTTGATCTCCGCGTTACCGGTGCCCTTGAACTCCTCGAAGATGACCGTGTCCATCGTGGAGCCCGTCTCCACCAGCGCCGAGGCGATGATGGTGAGCGAGCCGCCGTTCTCGATGTTGCGGGCAGCGCCGAGGAAGCGCTTGGGCGGGTACAGCGCCGTGGAGTCGACACCACCGGAGAGGATGCGCCCGCTGGCGGGGGCCGCCAGGTTGTAGGCACGTCCGAGGCGGGTGATCGAGTCCAGCAGGACGACGACGTCGTGGCCCATCTCGACCAGGCGCTTGGCCCGCTCGATGGAGAGCTCCGCGACCGTGGTGTGGTCCGACGGCGGCCGGTCGAAGGTCGAGGCGATGACCTCGCCCTTCACCGAACGCTGCATGTCGGTGACCTCTTCGGGTCGCTCGTCGACGAGGACGACCATCAGGTGGCACTCGGGGTTGTTCGTCGTGATCGCGTTGGCCAGGGCCTGCAGCACCATCGTCTTGCCGGCCTTCGGCGGGCTGACGATGAGGGCGCGCTGCCCCTTGCCGATCGGCATGACCAGGTCGATGACCCGGGTGGTCAGCTGGTTCGGCTCGGTCTCCAGCCGCAGGCGTTCCTGCGGGTAGAGCGGCGTCAGCTTGGTGAACTCCGGGCGGTTGCGGGCCTGCTCGGGGTCCAGGCCGTTGACCGTGTCGAGGCGGACGAGCGCGTTGTACTTGTCCTTGCGCTCACCCTCACGCGGCTGACGGACGGCGCCGGTGATGGCGTCACCGCGGCGCAGCCCGTAGCGGCGCACCTGCGACAGGGAGACGTAGACGTCGTTGGGCCCGGTCAGGTAGCCCGACGTCCGGACGAACGCGTAGTTGTCCAGGACGTCCAGGATGCCGGCGACGGGCAGCAGGACGTCGTCCTCGCTGACGGTCGGCTCACCCTGGTCGAAGCGGTCCCGGCCACCACTGTTGCCACCGCGCTTGTTGCGGTCGCGGTAGCGGCGACCACGGCGGCTGCGGCCGCCCTCGAAGTCGTCGTCGTCCTCGTCGTTGCGACCGCCGTCGTTGCGACCGCCGTCGTTGCGACCGCCGTCGTGCCGGTTGTCGTTCCGGTTGTCCGGCCGGCCGCCGCGCTCGGGGCGGTTGTTCTGGTTCTGGCCGCCGTCGCGGTTGCCCTGGGTCTGGCGCTCGCCGCTCTGGCGCTCGTTGCTCTGGCGCTCGCCGCTCTGGTTGTTCTGGCGCTCGCCGCTCTGGGCGCCGTCCCGGGCGCCGTCCCGGTCGCCGCGGTTGCGGCCACGGGTGCGCTGGGGACGATCGCCGTCGGCCCGCTGCTCGCCGTCGGCCCGCTGCTCGCCGTCGGCGCGGTGGTCGGCGTCGACGCGGTGCTCGCTGTCAGGCCGGTGCTCGCCGTCGACGCGGTGCTCGCCGTCAGCCGAGGGCGGCGCGGCCTCCGGAGAGGCAACGGGGGCGTGCTCGGCGACGACCTCGACGGCCGGCGCACCCGCGGGTCGGCGGGCGGACCGCCGCGGACGGCCGGTGGCCG
>JAODNN010000107.1 GCA_025465355.1 Blastococcus sp.
TGTCCTCGGGCAGCGTGTCGAACCGGATCCGCTGCCGGCGGCGCACCATGTCGAGGAACAGGTTGGTCGTGATCCGGTGCAGCCAGCCCTCGAAGGTGCCGGGGGCGAAGTTCGCCAGCGAGCGGAACACCCGGACGAACGTCTCCTGGGTGAGGTCCTCGGCGTCCTGCGGATTGCCGGACAGGCGGTAGGCCAGCCGGTACACCCGCGCGGAGTGCTCACGCACGACCTGCTCCCAGGTCGGCGGCACCCAGGGATCGGGCGCGACGGGCACATCGATGGACGACGACGAGTCGATTGTTCTCACGGCGGAGGCCCCCAACACAAAGGTCGGCAGGTCTCCCCCGCCCGACGCTGTGCCGGGCCGATCGCGCCGGGCCTGATGGCAGGCCGTATTGACGACGCTCCGCGGAGGGGTACTCCCCTACGCCATCGATGATGCCTGACGCAGGCCTGCGCTGTCCACCACCCGGGGGCCCTCGCCGTCAGAAATTGATCATGTGGCCGGCGAGACCGTGGATCGCCTCCTGGAGCGCCTCGCTCAGCGTGGGGTGCGCGTGCACGTTGCGCGCGAGCTCGGTCGCCGTCAGGTCCCACTTCTGCGCCAGCGTCAGCTCGGGCAGGAGCTCGGTCACCTCTGGCCCGATGAGGTGCCCGCCCAGCAGCTCGCCGTAGGTCTCGTCGGCGATCAGCTTCACGAACCCGACCGGCTCACCGAGCCCCTGTGCCTTGCCGTTCGCGGTGAACGGGAACTGGGCGACCTTGACCTTCCAGCCGAACTGGTCGGCCAGCTCACGGGCCTGCGTCTCGGTGTAGCCGAAGCTGGCCACCTGCGGGGAGCAGAACGTCGCCCGCGGCATCATCGGGTAGGACAGCTCCTGCGTCTCGGCACCCGCGATGGTCTCGGCGGCCACCACCCCCTGGGCCTCGGCGACGTGCGCGAGCATCAGCTTCGCGGTCACGTCACCGATCGCGTAGACGTGCGGCACGTTGGTGCGCATGTAGTCGTCGATCGCGATCGCCCCGCGGTCGGTGAGCTCCACGCCGAGCTTGTCCAGCCCGTAGCCCTCGACCCGCGGCTGGAAGCCGATCGCCTGGATGACCTTGTCCGCCTGCAGGTCGCGGCTGCCCTTGGCGTCCGACACCGTGACGGTGACCGACCCGCCGGAGTCGTCGATCCGCTCGACCTTGGTCGACGTCAGAACCTCGACGCCGAGCTTCCGGTAGGCCTTGGCGAGCTCCTTGGAGACGGCTTCGTCCTCGAGTGGCAGCAGCCGGTCGAGGAACTCCACGACCGTGACCTGCACCCCGTAGTTGCGCAGGACGAAGGCGAACTCGACTCCGATGGCACCCGCGCCGGCGATGATCACGCTGCCGGGCAGCTCCCGGGTGAGGATCTGCTCCTCGTACGTCACCACCCGCTCGGACAGCGACGTGCCCGGCAGCAGCTTGGTGGTGGCGCCCGTCGCGATGATCACGTTGTCGAAGGTGACGTTCTCGTGCCCGCCGTCGGCCAGGGCCACGTGCAGGGTGTGCGGGTCGGTGAACTCGCCCCACCCGTCGAACTCCGTGATCTTGTTCTTCTTCATCAGGAAGTGCACGCCCTTGACCCGGCCGTCGGCGACGACGCGACTGCGGTCGAAGGCGGCGCCGAAGTCGAAGGAGACGTCACCGGAGATGCCGAACGTCTTCGCCTCGTCGCGCACCAGATGGGCGAGCTCGGCGTTGCGCAGCAGGGCCTTGGACGGGATGCAGCCGACGTTGAGGCACACCCCGCCCCAGTACTTGGTCTCCACGACGGCGACGGTCTTGCCGAGCTGAGCAGCCCGGATGGCGGCTACGTACCCGCCGGGACCGGCACCGAGGACGACGACGTCGAAATGCGGCATGACCGGAGCCTAGAGCCGCCTCCGCGAGAAGGCCGAGCGGTGGCTGCTACCAGCCCCGGGTCAGGACCCGGTCGAGGGTGTCCACGAAGAAGTCGGCTGATTCCCGCGTCATGCACAACGGCGGTTTCACCTTGAGCAGGTTGAGGTGCTCGCCGGTCGGCTGGACCACGACACCGAGCTGGAGCATCCGCTCACAGATGGCCGCGGTCTCCCCGGTGGCCGGTTCCAGCGTGTCCCGGTCGCGCACCAGCTCCACGCCCAGGTAGAGCCCCCGGCCGTGGACCGCGCTGATGAGCGGATGGCGCTCGGCCAGCCCCTGGAGGCGTCGGCGGAGGTGCTCGCCGACAGTCCGGGCGTTCTCCTGCCACCCCTCGTCCCGCATGGCGTCGAGAACCGCGAGACCCACCACGCAGGAGACCGGGCTGCCGCCGGCGGAGGAGAAGAAGTACCCCTGGTTGCGGTAGGCCTCGGCCAGCTCGCGGGAAGTGATGACGGCCCCGAGCGGGTGCCCGTTGCCCATCGCCTTCGCCACGGTGACGACGTCGGGCACGACGCCCTGCTGCTCGAACCCCCAGAACCACTCCCCCAGGCGGCCGTACCCGACCTGGACCTCGTCGGCGATGGCCAGCCCGCCGTGGCGTCGCACCGCGTCGTACACCGCGGGCAGGTAGCCGTCGGGCAGGACCATGCCGCCGGCGGTGCCGTAGACGGCCTCGGCGATGAAGGCCGCCGGTGCGTCCCCGGCAGCGGCCAGGGCGTCGATCCGGGCGACCGCCTCCGGGGCGTAGCGGGCGGCCTGCTCACCGCGATGACGGCCCCGGTAGGGATTGGGTGACTCCAGGGTGTGCACCCACGCGGGGCGGGTGCCGACGGCGTTGGGGTTGTCCGCCGTCGAGGTCGACACGGCGTCGGTCACGTAGGTCCACCCGTGGTAGGCCTCCCCGACGGCGAGGACGTCCCGGTTCCCGGTCGTCGCCAGGGCGATGCGGAGGGCGAGGTCGTTGGCCTCGGATCCCGAGTTGACCAGGAACACCGTGTCGAGCGGTTCGGGCAGCAGCTCCACCAGCCGCTCGGAGAACTCCACGACGGAGCCGTAGTGGAACCGCGAGTTGGTGTTGAGCCGGCGCAGCTGCCGGGTGACCGCATCGGCCACGCCGAGGTGGCCGTGCCCGAGCACCGCCACGTTGTTCACCGCGTCCAGGTAGGGCCGCCCGTCGGTATCCACGAGGTGCTCGCGCCAGCCGCGTTCGATGCGCGGCGGGGCGGTGTAGTAGTGCTCCTGGAGGGTCGCGAAGGAGGCGCCCCGGCGTGCCAGCAGCTCCCTGCCCTGCCCGTCAGAGTCGATCGGGCGCGTCGGCACACCCAGCAAGGCGCTCGGGTCCGCGACGACGGCCAGCCAGCCCGGACGGGTCCACGCCTCGACGAAGGCCGGCACCTCGTCGGCGTCCACGTCCTCGGTCACGCGCACCGTGATGCGGATCCCGGTCCGCGCCGGAACGGTCACGAGCGCGTCACCACGTCGCACCGCCGCGTCGTCCCCGGCTTGCGGGGTTCCGCCCGTCCCGGTGATGCACAGCTCGACGCCGTTGCCGCGGAGCCGGCCGCCGCCGTCCGTGGCGAGCCCGTCCCAGGGAGCCCGGAGCGTCACCTCGCGGTCCCACCACACGTCGACGCCGGTCGCGACGTTCTCGGGCGCGGTCGCCGACAGGGGCACCGCCCGGGTCAGGCGCGCCTGACCGAAGGCGGTGACGACTGCCGCAGCGCCGGCCGCCAGAGCCTCCGCGGCGAGACGGTCCTCGATGTCCGGGCTCTGCCAGGCACCCCCGTCGAGGGCATCCGCGGTGGACGAGAGGTCGAGCACGTCGACACGCTCGCCGGCGGCGAGAGCCTCCGAGAGCAGACCGGCACCGGCAGGCAGCCGCACCGACGCGACGGGGAACCCGAGGTGGGCACGCACGAGCGCGGTCATGACGGCAGAGGGCAGCGAGGAGGCGACGTCGAAGATCCGCTGCTCGCGCTCCATGTTCCCGGCGACGTAGTGGTTGGCGGCATCGAGGGCGATCTGCTGGTGGCCACTGACCACGAGCACCGCGCCGCGCAGGACCACCAGTGGCCACAGGGCCTCGATCTCGGCGTCGGACAGCGGGCGCTCCGCATGGAAGGCGGCCACCGCCGGCAACACCGTCGCGGGGCTCGCACCGTCGTGGTGGAGCAGCGAGGACACGGTGATGGCCAGCTCCCCGACGGCCCAGCTGTTCGTGAGGTCACCCAGGTCGATGACGCCGTCCGGAAGTCGCCGGCCCTCCACGTCCCCGCACACGACGTTGTCGTCGGTCAGGTCCCCGTGGATCGCCTGATACGGAAGCTGATCGGCGACCCGCTGCAGCCGGGCCCATGCGGTCCGCGTCGCCTCCTGCACCCGCGCGCGCAACTCGGTGTCGGCGACGCAGGGCGCGAGCAGGCGGACCACCCGCTCGGCGTGCCGCAGGTCCCACTGCAGGACGCGCTGCAGCCCGGGGTCGGCGAAGTCCGACAGCGCGACAGCCACCCGGCCCGCGAGCCGGCCGAGAGCGGCGACGGTCCGCGGGCCGAGATGACCCGAACCGCTCAGGGTGCCGCCCGGGAGGTAGCGCAGGACCCGGGCCACCACCTCGTCGCCCGAGGGCAGCGTCAGTGTCCGGTGACCGGCATCGGCATCGGCACCGGGAGGTGGCACGGTCGTCGCCACCCGCAGACCCTCCACCCGTCGGGCCAGGTGGTCGGCCGCGGCGTTCTGGGCGGCAGTGTCTTCCACACCGAAGACGGCGTTGCTGACCTTCAGCACGCCGACGACGGCGTCGTCACCGTCCAGGGCGGTCAGGAGGAAGTTCGCGTCCTGCTGGCTGCCCAGCGAGCGCGCCCGCGCCTGGAGGCCGAAGTGATCGGCGGCGATCGCCGCGGCGTCCGCCTCGTCCAGGACGGGCGCCGGCAGCGCGCCGGCGGTGAAGAAGTCGAAGCGCTCGTACCTCATCGGAACCTTCCGGAAGAAGCGGCCGATACGGGCCGCAGACCTCGGGACGCGCGACGTCCCCTGCCCCGCGGATCGCGGAGCAGGGGACGTCCCGCACGGGGCTAGACCGGTTCAGGCGTGTCGAGCAGGGCCTGTGTCGCCGAAGCAGGCGCCGGCGAGGCCTCCTCGAGAGCGTCGAAGGTCTCCAGCGGCCTGGTGCGGTAGTAGCCGACCCCCTTGGCCCAGTACCAGACCAGCGGGATCAGGCCGAGGGCCATCGCGCCGAGGCCGACGACCTTGGTGGTGGCGTCCAGCGTGGGGAGCGACTCGATCAGGACCCAGAACATGAAGACCGCGCCGAGCAGCGGCCAGAGCCCGATGAAGATCAGGTTGGACACCGAACGGAACAGCACCCGGCGGTAGGCGAACACGACCGCGAGGGCGGCCAGGCCGTAGTAGATGGAGATCTGCAGCCCGAGCGCGCTGATGGCGGCCGAGAGCACGTCCGCCACCGAGCCGAGGAAGTTCGAGACGGCGAAGAGGACCAGCGACACGACCGCGACGACCCCCGTGGCGAACGCCGGCGTCTGGCGGATCGGGTGCACCCGCCCGAACGCCTTCGGCAGGGTGTTGTCCCGGCCCATGGCGAACAGCGACCGGCTGACCTGGATCAGTGTCGTCTCCAGGGTGGCGATCGTGGAGAGCATGACCGCGATGATCAGCAGCTTGCCACCGGGCCCGGGCAGGATGACGTCGCCGAGCCGTGCCAGCACGTTGCCGGCGTTGCCCTCGATCTCCGCGGGGGTCAGGAGCATGTTCGTGAGCACCGTGAAGAGTTCGAAGAGCACGAAGACGAGGAGCACGCCGACCAGGCCGCCGAGCCCGGCCCGGCGACCGCGGCCCTCGGTCTCCTCGTTGAGGTTGGCCGTGACGTCCCAGCCCCAGAAGTAGAAGGCCGCGATCAGCGCGCCGCCGGCGAAGCCACCCAGACTGCCGAAGCCGCTCAGGCTGAACCACGACCAGGAGAAGTCCGCGCCGGCCGGGTCGCCGCCGAGGCGGGCCAGCCCGATGATCGCGAAGACGACGAGCAGCGTGACCTCGAGGCCGGTCATGATCCACTGCGCCTTGGCGGTCACCGTCACACCCGCTACGACTAGACCCACCATGAGCAGGAACCACAGGGCTCCGACGGTCGTGGCCAGCGCCGTGTTGTTCGCCAGGTCCTCGCTGAACAGCGAGAGCGTCAGCTGCCCCGCGGGCAGGGATCCGGCGACCATGAAGATGGTCGCCGAGACGACGACGGCCCACCCGCTGAAAAAGCCCAGGGCCGGGTGCAGCGCCCGGCCGACCCAGGAGTACGCGGCCCCGGCGTTGACGTCGGCCCGCCCGAGGTAGTTGAACGCCCAGGCGATGCCCAGCATCGGGATCGCGCTGTACAGCAGCGCCGCCGGGCTGGCCAGCCCCACCGCGCCGATGATCACGGCGGTCGTCGCGGCGATCGAGTAGGCCGGCGCGCTCCCGGCCACCGCCATGATGACCGAGTCGAACCCGCTCAGGGCACCCTGACGCAGGCCAGGCTCACTACTGGTCATTCACATCTCCTGGGACGGGGCCGGCATCACGCGCAGCCCGCGGGCGGATCAGGACAGGACGGAGCTCAGTGCAGTGGTTGCCAGGCCGTGGGCCTGAGCGACCGGGTCGGAGACGACCGAGCCGGCCACGAGGTTGACGCCGGCGGCGAGCGCAGGGTCGCGGCGCACGGCCGATGCCCAGCCCGAGTCGGCGATCGCCGCGACGTAGGGCAGCGTGACGTTGGTGAGCGCATACGTGCTGGTGTGCGGCACGGCGCCCGGCATGTTCGCCACGCAGTAGAAGACCGAGTCGGCCACGCGGTAGGTCGGCTCGGAGTGCGTGGTGGGCCGGCTGGATTCGAAGCAGCCGCCCTGGTCGATCGCGATGTCGACCAGCACGCTGCCGGGCTTCATCCGGGCGACCAGGTCGTCGCTGACGAGAACCGGCGCCTTCGCGCCGGGCACCAGCACCGCACCGATGACCAGGTCGGCGTCCACGACGGCCCGCTCGACCTCGTAGGTGTTGGACGCGACCGTCTGCAGGTGCCCCTGGTAGATGCGGTCGGCCGCCCGCAGCCGCTCGATGTTGGTGTCGAGCAACAGCACCTCGGCCTGCATGCCGAGCGCGATGGCCGCTGCGTTCATCCCGGCGACACCGGCTCCGAGGACGACGACCTTGGCGGCGTAGACCCCGGAGACTCCGCCGACCAGCACCCCGCGCCCGCCGGCCGCGCGCATCAGGGTGGCCGCGCCGACCTGCGGGGCCAGCCGCCCGGCGACCTCGCTCATCGGCGCCAGCAACGGCAGCGACCTGTCGGCCAGCTGCACGGTCTCGTACGCGATGGCCGTGGTGCCGCTCTCGGCCAGCGCATGGGTGAGCGGGCGGTCCGCGGCCAGGTGCAGGTAGGTGAACAGGACGAGGTCGTCGCGCAGCAACGGGTACTCGGCTGCCACCGGCTCCTTCACCTTGAGCAGCAGCTCGGCCTGAGCCCACACCTCCTCTGCGCTGTCGAGGATCTTGGCGCCAGCTCGTGCGTAGTCCTCGTCCGGCAGCGAGGAGCCGAGTCCGGCTCCGGCCTGCACGAAGACCTCGTGCCCACGGCCGACCAGCTCGTGGACGCCCGCGGGCGTGATCGCCACCCGGTACTCGTTGTCCTTGACCTCGGTAGGAACACCGACGCGCATCTCAGAGCACCGCCCATGCCTCGGTGAGGACACTGCGGAGGATCTGCTCGATCTCGTCGAAGTGGCTCTGGTCGCAGCCCAGAGGAGGCGCCAGCTGGATCACCGGGTCGCCGCGGTCGTCGGCGCGGCAGTAGAGCCCACCCTCGAACAGCGCCTTCGACAGGAAGCCGCGCAGCAGCCGCTCCGACTCGTCCTCGTCGAACGTCTCTCGGGTGTCCTTGTCCTTGACCAGCTCGATTCCGTAGAAGTAGCCGTCGCCACGGACGTCGCCGACGATCGGCAGGTCCCGCAGCTTCTCGAGCGTCGCTCGGAAAGCACCTTCGTTGTCGAGCACGTTCTGGTTGAGCTGCTCGCGGTCGAAGATGTCGAGGTTGGCCATCGCCACCGCCGCCGAGACAGGGTGGCCGCCGAAGGTGTAGCCGTGGGCGAAGCTGTTCGTACCGCGCCGGAACGGCTCCATGATCTTCTCCGAGGCGATCATCGCGCCGATCGGCGAGTAGCCCGAGGTCATCCCCTTGGCGCACGTGATGATGTCCGGCTGGTAGCCGTAGCGCTGCGCGCCGAAGGTGTGCCCCAGCCGTCCGAAGGCACAGATGACCTCGTCGGACACGAGCAGCACGTCGTACTGGTCGCAGATCTCGCGGACCCGCTCGAAGTAGCCGGGGGGCGGCGGGAAGCAGCCGCCGGCGTTCTGCACCGGCTCCAGGAACACCGCGGCGACGGTGTCCGGCCCCTCGGCGAGGATCTGCTGCTCGATCTGGTCGGCTGCCCACCGGCCGAAGGCGGTCGGGTCGTCGCCGAACACCGGCGCCCGGTAGATGTTCGTGTTCGCCACGTGCGAGGTGCCCGGCACCAGCGGCTCGTAGGGCTCCTTGATCGGCGGCAGTCCGGTGATGGACAACGCGCCGTGCGTGGTGCCGTGGTAGGCGACTTCGCGGCCGATCGCCTTGGTCTTCCCCGGCTTCCCGAGAAGCTTGAAGTACTGCTTCGCGACCTTCCACGCGCTCTCGACCGCCTCACCGCCGCCGGTGGTGAAGAAGATCCGGTTGAGGTCCCCGGGCGCGAGGTGAGCGATGCGCTCGGCCAGCTCCACTGCACGCGGGTGGGCGTAGGACCACAGCGGGAAGAACGCCAGCTCCTCGGCCTGCTTGGCGGCGGCCTGCGCCAGCTCCCTGCGGCCGTGCCCCGCCTGGACGACGAAGAGGCCGGAGAGCCCGTCGAGGTAACGGCGTCCCTGCTCGTCCCAGATGTAGGCGCCCTCACCTCGCACGATGACCGGGACCTGACCCGACTCCTCGTAGGTGGAGTGGCGGGTGAAGTGCATCCACAGGTTGTCCGTGGCGCGCTTGCCGTACGGGGCTGCCTGTGACTCCGTCGGAAGCTGCGGCGTGGTGGTCATGATCTGGTCCCTTGGTTGTGCGGAATTACCGAGCAGCGGGTGGCTGTGTGCTGGGCCACAGTTCCACCGCGCCAGCGGACGCTACAGGCCGACTGTCTACAGATCCACTGTTTCCGTCGGATTACGCCGAGAAATCGACTCGATCCGTTGACATCTGCCCGCACGGTCGGTCGAATTCATTCGACGACCGATCTCTGAGAAGGTGACCCTGTGAGCGAGAAGCTGGTGCTGCAGAACTTCGTCGGTGGCGAGTACGCCGAGACGGCCGAGGGACGGCGGGCCGATCTGGTGGACCCCTCGACCGGGGAGGTGTTCGGTTCGGCGCCGGTCTCCGGGGCCGAGGACGTCGACCGTGCCTACCGCAGCGCGGCGACGG
>JAODNN010000123.1 GCA_025465355.1 Blastococcus sp.
GTGGTGGCCGTCATCGGTGACGGTGCCCTGACCGGCGGCATGGCATGGGAGGCGCTGAACAACATCGCGGCGGCACAGGACCGCCCCGTCGTCATCGTGGTCAACGACAACGGCCGCTCCTACTCGCCGACGATCGGCGGCGTCGCCGACGCCCTGGCCACGCTGCGGCTGCGGCCGGGCTACGAGCAGGCCCTGGACGCCGTCCGGCAGGCGCTGCACCGCGCACCGGTCGTCGGGTCGGCGCTCTATGACGCGCTGCACGCGATCAAGAAGGGCCTCAAGGACGTCCTGTCGCCCCAGGGCATGTTCGAGGACCTCGGCATGAAGTACGTCGGCCCGGTCGACGGGCACGACATCAAGGCGATGGAGTCGGCGCTGCGCCGGGCACGGGCATTCGGTGGCCCGGTGATCGTGCATGCCGTCACCACCAAGGGCTACGGCTATCCGCCGGCGGAGACCGACGAGATCGACGCCTGGCACGCCACCGGGATCTTCGACCCCGACAGCGGGACCAGCGCCCGCAAGGCCGGCCTGGCCTGGACCGACGCGTTCGCCGACGAGCTGGTGCGAATCGGCGGGGAGCGGCCGGACATCGTGGCGATCACCGCGGCAATGCTGCACCCGACCGGGCTGGCGCCGTTCGCCGAGCGTTTCCCGGAGCGCACCTTCGACGTCGGGATCGCCGAGCAGCACGCGCTGACCTCGGCGGCCGGCCTCGGCATGGCCGGGCTGCACCCGGTGGTGGCGGTCTACTCGACCTTCCTCAACCGTGCCTTCGACCAACTCCTGATGGACGTCGCGCTGCACCGCCAGCCGGTGACGGTCGTGCTGGACCGCGCCGGCGTGACCGGCGACGACGGCGCCTCGCACAACGGCATGTGGGACATGTCGATCCTCTCCGTCGTCCCGGGGCTGCACCTGGCCGCGCCGCGCGACGAGACCACGCTGCGCGAGGCGCTCCGCGAGGCGGTGCGGATCACCGACGGGCCGTCGGTGATCCGCTTCCCGAAGGGCGCCCTGCCTCCGGACATCCCTGCGCTCGAGCGCCGCGGCCCCGTCGACGTCCTCCGCCGTGGGGAGCGACCGGACGTGCTGCTGGTCGCCGTCGGCTCGATGGTGCCGATGTGCCTGGCGGTCGCCGAGCGGGCGGCCGACCATGGCATCGAGGTCACCGTCGTCGACCCGCGGTGGGTGCTGCCGGTGGCCGAAGAGCTCGTCGCCCTCGTGCCTGATTACCGGCTCGTCGTCACGGTCGAGGACGGCGGCCGGGCCGGGGGAGTGGGGGCGACGCTCACCCAGGCTCTGCAGGACCGCGACTGCGACGTCCCGGTCCGTGCCCTCGGGCTTCCGCAGCGGTTCTTCGAGCACGGCAGCCGCGGGCAGGTGCTCGCCGACGCCGGCCTCACCGAACAGGACATCGCCCGCCGGATCGCCGAGTGGACCGCCGGTCTCGCCGAGCGTGCCGAGGACCGCGGGCCGGAGCGCAACGTCGTTGCCGACGCTCCGGTCGAGGGGCCCTGACGGTGATCGCGGAGATCCAGGTCGCTCCGTCGCCGCCCGGCACGGCCGAGAACCCGCACGCGCACGTCGAGGCCGCGATCGCGGTGATTCAGGCGTCCGGTCTGCGCTACGAGGTCGGCGCGCTCGGGACCACGCTGGAGGGCGACGACGACGCGGTCTGGGCCACGCTGCGGGCGGCCCACGAGGCGATGCTCGCCGCCGGCGCGACCGGTGGGATCTCCCACATCAAGGTGGCCTCGGTCGGCCGCACGATGGACAGCCTGACCGGGAAGTTCCGCTAGGTCCGTAGGCCTGCCGCCGAGAGCGCCGCTCGACCGGGGTGCGGCGGCGGAGGGCCTCAGCGGGCTGACCTGCATCCGGCCACCGTCCTGGCCCACCGTTCCGCGTCCTGGCTCACAGTGGGAGGTGAACCAGGACGCGGAACGATCAGCTCAGCTGATCATCCGGTGGATCAGGCGGGGAGGCTCGCCACCCCGCGAGGCAGGAACCGGGAACCGGTCACCGCCTCCGAGATCCCCTGCCGGTCCAGGTGCGGGGAGATGCCGCCCAGCCAGAACGGCCAGCCGGCGCCGAGCAGCATGCACAGGTCGATGTCCTGCACCGCCTGGACGACGCCCTCCTGGAGCATCAGGCCGATCTCCTCGGCCAGTGCCCGCTCGGCGCGGACGCGGACCTCGTCCTCGGTCTGCGGGGAGTCGCCCGCGGCGATGCCGGCGAGGTCGGGGTCGACGACGCCGGGCTCCGAGTACACCGACGACTTGCCGAGCTCGACCATCTTCCGCAGTCCCTCGCCGACGGCGAACCGCTCGGGGAAGGCCTCGTGCATCCGCTCGGCGACGTGCAGCGCCACCGGGGGCCCGACGAGGGTGAGCAGCTCGAACGGTGTCATCGGCAGGCCCAGCGGGTCGAGGGCCCGGTCGGCCACGGCCACCGGCGTCCCCTGCTCCACGGCGGCGGTGATCTCGCCGAGGAAGCGGGTGAGCAGCCGGTTGACCACGAAGGCCGGGGCGTCGGCCACGAGCACACAGCTCTTCTTCAGCGACTTGCCGACGGCGAAGGCGGTCGCCAGCGTCGCGTCGTCGGTCCGCTCCGCGCGCACCACCTCGAGCAGCGGGAGCACCGCCACCGGGTTGAAGAAGTGCAGGCCGACGACCCGCTCCGGGTGCTCGAGCTTGGAGGCCATCTCGGTCACCGACAGCGCGGAGGTGTTGGTGGCGAGCACGCACTCGGGCGAGACCACAGCCTCGACCTCGGCGAACACCTGCTGCTAGACCGACATCTCCTCGAACACGGCCTCGATGACGAGGTCGGCGTCGGCGAAGGCGTCCTTGCTCAGCGAGCCGGTGACCAGGCCCTTGAGCTGGTTGAGCCTGTCCTGGTTGAGCCGCCCGCGCTGGGCCAGCTTGTCCAGTTCGCCGTGCACGTACGCCACGCCCTTGTCGACGCGGGCCTGATCGATGTCGGTGAGGACGACGGGCACCTTCAGCTGCCTCACGAACAGCATCGCCAGCTGACTGGCCATGAGCCCAGCTCCGACGACGCCGACCTTGGTGATCTTCCGGGTCAGCGACCTGTCGGGCGCACCGGCCGGTCGCTTGGCCCGCTTGTTGACCAGGTCGAACGAGTAGAGGCTCGCCCGCAGCTCGTCGCTCATCAGCAGGTCGCTCAGGGCGTCGTCCTCGGCCGCCGTCCCGGCGGTGAAGGCGTCGCCGTCGACGCCCGCCCGCGCCCGGTCCAGCAGCTCGACCGAACGCACGGCACCGGGGGAGGCGTTGCGGGTCCGCCCGGCGACGATGGCCTGCGCACGGGCGATCGCGTTCTCCCAGCCCGCGCGGTCGACGTCGGCGCGGTTCACCGTGACGGTTCCGCCGAGCACGCCGGCCGCCCACTCCAGTGAACGCTCCAGGAAGTCGGCCGGCTCGAACACCGCGTCGGCGATGCCGAGCGTGGCCGCCTTCGGTCCCGGCGTCATCTTGTTCTGCGCCAGGGCGTTCTCGACGATCACGGTGACTGCCGGGTCGATGCCGATCAGGTTCGGCAGCAGCTGCGTGCCGCCCCAGCCGGGCACCAGGCCGAGGAAGACCTCGGGAAAGGCGATGACCGACGTCGTGGCGATGGTCCGGTAGTGGCAGTGCAGCGCCAGCTCCAGGCCACCGCCGAGCGCCGCGCCGTTGACGAAGGCGAACGTCGGGATCGACGAGTCCTTCAGCCGGCGGAACACCCGGTGCCCGGTCTCGGCGATCTCCCGCGCCGCCGCGGCGTCGGTGACCGACGGGATGCCGGAGAGGTCCGCGCCGACGGCGAAGATGAACGGCTTGCCGGTGACCGCGATGGCCGCGGGCGCCGGGCTGTGCGCAGCGATCTCGTCCAGGGCGGCGTCGAGCGAGGCGAGCCCGCCCGGGCCGAACGTGGAGGGCCGGGTGTGGTCGTGCCCGTTGTCGATGGTGATCAGCGCGAGCTCGCCGGCAACCCCGGGCACCCGCAGGTACCGGACCTTCGCCTCGGTGACGACCTCGTTCTCGAAGACGGCAGTCATCAGTTGGTCGCCCCTTCCCAGTTCGGGTTCTCCCAGATCACGGTGCCGCCCATGCCGAAGCCGATGCACATGGCGGTCAGGCCGTAGCGGACGTCGGGCCGCTCGGCGAACTGCCGGGACAGCTGGGTCATCAGCCGCACGCCCGAGGAGGCCAGCGGGTGGCCGACGGCGATCGCGCCGCCCCACGGGTTGACCCGTTCGTCGTCGTCGGCGATGCCGTAGTGGTCCAGGAAGGCCAGCACCTGGACGGCGAAGGCCTCGTTGAGCTCGAACAGGCCGATGTCGTCGATGGTCAGGCCGGTCGAGGCCAGCGCCTTCTCCGTCGACGGGATCGGGCCGACGCCCATGACCTCGGGCTCGACACCGGCGAAGCCGTAGCCGACCAGCCGCATGCCGATGGTCAGGCCGAGCTCGCGGGCGACGTCCTCGGCAGCGAGCAGGCAGCTCGTGGCGCCGTCGTTCAGGCCGGCCGCGTTGCCGGGGGTGACGTGCCCGTGTGGCCGGAACGGCGTCTTCAAGGTCGCGAGGCCGTCGAGGGTGGTGCCGGGCCGCGGCGGCTCGTCGGCCGTGGCCAGGCTCCAGCCGTTCTCGGCCGAGCGGGTGGCGACCGGGACGAGCTCCGGGCCGATCTGGCCGTTGGCCAGCGCCTTGGCGTACTTCTGCTGGCTTCCCAGCGCGAAGGCGTCGGCGCGCTCCTTGGTCAGCTGCGGGAAACGGTCGTGCAGGTTCTCCGCCGTCGAGCCCATGACCAGCGCCGACTCGTCGACCAGCTTCTCCGACACGAAGCGAGGGTTGGGGTCGACGCCCTCGCCCATCGGGTGCCGGCCCATGTGCTCCACGCCACCGGCGATCGCGACGTCGTACGCGCCGAACGCGATGCCGGACGCCGTCGTCGTCACCGCGGTCATCGCGCCGGCGCACATGCGGTCGATCGAGAAGCCGGGCACCGACTTCGGCAGCCCCGCCAGGAGGGCGGCGGTGCGGCCGAGGGTCAGTCCCTGGTCGCCGATCTGGGTGGTCGCCGCGATGGCGACCTCGTCGATCCGGTCGGCCGGCAGCGCCGGGTTGCGCCGCAGCAGCTCGCGGATGCAGCGCACGACCAGGTCGTCGGCGCGCGTCTCGGCGTAGATGCCCTTCGGGCCTGCCTTGCCGAACGGGGTGCGCACGCCGTCGACGAAGACGACCTCACGCAGCAAGCGGGACATGGGACCTCCGCAAGAGTTCTGGGCCGCACGGAAGGAGCGGCGCCCATAAGTTACCCGTCGGTAACAGTGGAGGCCAGCCCGGCCCACTGCTCCGTGCACTCACCAGCAGAGTCGTCCGCGGGACCGGGCCCCGCGCTCACGAATCGGTGACGACCGAGAGCTGGGATCGGTGTCGGAGGTGAAGTTCCGCGCCTTGCCCCCCGACCTCGGGCCCGACACGCGGATCGGGGGGGCGCCGTCACGTGACGACGCGCCGCCCGGGTGGCCGCTCGGATCGCAGCCGGTTACGGCGCGGGCCGGGCCAGGGGAATGCTCCGCGCTCGGTCGGGTGTCCGGCGCCGGGTGGCGCCGACGGCCCACCGGAGCAGATCCGACGGAACGGGGCGAGCGATGGCACCGGGGATGCGGCGGGCACGCAGCAGCGGACCGATCGAGACTGCCGGGCCGGATCCTGCGCGGGTCCGGCGGTGAGCCCCGAGGTCGACGCGGTCAGCCGGCACGTCGTCACCGTGCTCACGGTGCTCGAACGGCTCGACGCGGCGCTGTCCGCGGCCGTGGACGGCCGGGAGCCTTCCGCGAGGACTGCTCCCCGACCGCTGCTCTCCCCGGACGAGCATCCCGCCGACTCCCGGTTCCGTCATCTCGCGGACGCCTACCGGCTGTCCCCGGTCGAGCTGGACCTGCTCCTTCTCGCCATGGCACCCCAGCTCGACGTCCGGTACGGGGAGCTTTTCGGCTGCCTGCAGGGGGACCCCGCTCGGCATCGCCCCACCGTCTCCGTGGCACTCGGCCTGCTGGGCCTGACCCCGGCCCAGCGGGTGGTGGCCAGGCAGGTGCTGACGCCGACGTCGCGGCTGGTGGCCCCCGGACTGGTGCGGCTGCACGACCCCTCCGGGCAGCCCGGGAGCCCCTTGCCCGACCGTGAGCTGTCGGTCGACGACCGACTGGTCGCCTATGTCACCGGCCACGACGGCATGGACGCCGCACTGTCCGAGGTGGCCGACGTCGTACGGATCGCCCCGACCGGACCCGGGATCGACCGGCTCGTGGTCGCCGACGAGGTCCGTGCGCAGCTTGCGTCTCTCCAGCGCCGGCCGCAGCGGCTCTGTCTGCTGCGGGGGCCCGAGGGGTCCGGCCGCCAGGGCGCCGCCGAGGTCCTGGCGCAGGCCTGGGGCGTCACGGCCCTGCTGCGTGTGCAGACCGATCGGCTGCCCTTCGAGGACCCGGCGCGGTTCGCCGCCCTGGTGCAGGCGGTGAGCCGGGAGGCCCGGTTGCAGCGAGCGGCCCCCTTCTGGGAGCGGTTCGACGTGCTCCTGGAGGAGCCACGCGAGCCCCTGCGGGACCTGGTGCAGGCAGCGCTGTCGAGCGAGCCGCACGCATTCGTCAGCGCGTCGGGGGACTGGCCGGCGCGGAACGGTCCGGCCCTGGCCGAGGTGGTGCTGACGTCAGGCACGACAGGTCAGCGCGCCGAGCTGTGGCGGCGCCGACTCGACGCCTCCGCCCCGGACGGTGCGACGGCCGGGGGCCCGGCTGCGGAGGACCTCGCGGCGCTCGCGGCAGCGTTCCGGCTCGGTCCGAGGGCGATCGGCGCCGCGGTCGCCGAGGCGCGGAACTCGGGGGCCGCGGTCACCGCAGCGGCTCTGGCGGCGGCCGCCCGCCGTCAGGGCTCCGCGGCACTGGCCGGCGAAGGACGGCGGGTCGAGCAGCCCTACGGCTGGAACGATCTCGTGCTGCCGCCGGACCGGCTGCAGCGGTTGCACGCGCTGGGCGACCGGATCCGCTTCCGGGCCACGGTGTACGACCTGTGGGGTTTCGCGGCGACGGTCGGCCCGGCACGCGGCACGGCCGCCCTCTTCACCGGTCCGTCCGGCACCGGCAAGACCATGGCCGCGGGCATCCTCGCCGGCTCGCTCGGCCTCGACCTGTACCGGGTCGACCTGGCCGGCGTCGTCAGCAAGTACATCGGGGAGACCGAGAAGGCCCTCGCCCGCATCTTCGCCGCTGCCGAGGCGACGAGCGCGGTGCTCTTCTTCGACGAGGCCGACGCGCTGTTCGGCAAGCGCACCGAGGTGCGCGACGCCCACGACCGCTACGCCAACGTCGAGGTCTCCTACCTGCTGCAGCGGCTCGAGGAACACGACGGCGTCGTCGTCCTGGCCACCAACCTGCGCAAGAACATCGACGAGGCCTTCCTGCGCCGGCTGCAGTTCGTCGTCGAGTTCCCCCTTCCCGACCGTGACCACCGCCGGCTGATCTGGCAGCGGATGTTCCCCGCCGCGGCTCCGCTGGACCCCGCGTTGGACCTGGACCTGCTGGCCGAACGCTTCGAGCTGTCCGGCGGCAGCATCCGGAACGTCGCGGTGGAGGCGGCATTCGCCGCCGCCGTGTCCGGTCGTCCGATCGGCCCGGACCACGTGTCGACGGCCCTGCGGCACGAGCACCAGAAGCTCGGCCGGGTGCCCGCCGAGCACCTGTGGGCGGGGTCCGGTGACGGCCCCTCGTCCCCGAACGGCCACGTCCCTCTCGCAAGGAGTGCTCCATGACCACCATGCGACGTCCGCTGGCCCGTCAGGACCGGAGCGCCCCGACGGCAGCCGCTCCGGCGGGGGAGCGGGCCACCCGGACGGCATCCGCCGGCCGGCCGTTGCCCGGCGCGGTCAGGGCGCGGATGGAGACGGCGTTCGGGGCCGACTTCTCCGACGTGACGGTGCGGGAGGACGGCGCCACCGCTGCCCTCGACGCGGTGGCGGTCACCCGCGGGAACCAGATCTCGTTCAGCCCGGGGATGTACGACGTGCACAGTCCTGAAGGGCTGGAGGTCATCGGGCACGAGTTGGCACACGTGCTGCAGCAGCGGTCCGGGCGCGTCCACGGGTCCGGCGTCACCGAGGTTCCCGCGCTCGAGTCCGAAGCACACGAGGCGGGGCGGCAGGCAGCGCACGGCGCATCCGTGATGACGCGGGACGGGGAGGGCGCGTCCGGCGAGCAAGGGGCGGTCCCATCCACGACCGCACCGCAAGGCTCGGCCCCCGCCGGAGCGGTCGCCCAGCCGTCGCGCGTCGGGGACTTCTTCCGCCGGCTGTTCCGGCGAGGGAACGGCGCCCCTGCCGCGGCGCCCGGCCCTGTCGGCCCGGCACCCGCACCGGGTCCTGGTCCTGGTCCTGGTCCGGGTCCTGGTCCGGGTCCTGGTCCCGCCGTCGGAGCGGCGCCGCGCGCACGGCAGCGCAGCTTCTACGCGAACCAGGAGGACGTCATCTACGGCAACCTCGACGAGGTCCAACACATGCTCCGGCAGCAGGCCCAGCAGGCCCAGCCGCAAGCCCCGCGTCCCGCGTTGCCGCAGACCGGCGTACAGCCGGGGCAGGTCATCGATCGGAACGAGCTGCAGAGGGCATTCGAGCAGCGGGCCAGGAAGCGGATCCAGTGACGGGGACCGGTGCTCGTGCTCGATGACCTGGACCGGACGTTGCGGGAACTGCTGCTGGGGCAGGTGCCCGACCTGGCTGCCGATCACCTCCACTTCGAACCGCCCGACACCGACTTCACCCCTGCAGTGCCGGCGGTCGACCTGTTCCTCTACGACGTGCGGGAGAACCGCCAGCTGCGCAGCAACGACTGGGAGCTCGACCGGCCGGGGAACGGCTCGGTGACCAAGCGCCGCGCGCCGAGGCGGGTGGACTGCTCCTACCTGATCACCGCCTGGGCCGGCGATCCGTTGAGTGAGCACCTGCTGCTCGGCCGGGTGCTCCGCGCGCTGCTGCAGTCGCCCGTGATCGCCGGGGACACGCCACAGGGGGAGCTGGCCGGCCAGCAGCTGCCGACCAGCATCCTTCAGCCGACCCTGCTGCAGGGCATCGGCGAGTTCTGGCAGGCGATGGGCAACAAGCCTCGCGCCGCCGTCCATCTCACGGTCACCGCCGCCGTCGACACCGCTACGCCCTCGACCGTCCCCGAGGTACGTGAACCGACGATCCGCATCGTCTCCAAGGAGCCCTGACCATGCCTCAATACTTCGCGCCCGGCGTCTACGTCGAGGAGGTCACCTCGGGGATCAAGCCCATCTCGGGCGTCGGCACCAGCACCGCCGGCTTCGTCGGAGCAGTGGCCGACGACGTGACGATGCCCCTCCGGCCGGGTCAGGTGGATGCGCACTACGCGGTGGCCCCGGAGCACGAGGCGCGCCTGACCACGAGCTGGGAGGCGTTCACCCAGGCCTTCGGCGACCTGCAGTTCGGCAACCTCGTGCTCGCCCACGCGGTCTACGGGTTCTTCAACAACGGCGGCAGCCGGTGCTGGGTGACCCGCGTCGCGGCTCCGGCGCCGAGCGGCGACCACCCCGATGCGCCCGACGTCGACGCCGTGGCCACCTCGTCGGTGACGGCGGCCCTGGACACCTTCAAGGCCATCGACGAGATCGCCATCGTCGCGGTGCCCGGGGCGACCTCCGATGCCACGCAGAACGCGGTGCTCGACCACTGCGAGAACAAGCACCTCCAGGACCGCTTCGCGGTCCTCGACGGGCGTCGCACCACCGAGGCCACCCGCGACGCCGTCCAGGGCGGCACGCGGGACTCCAGCTACGGAGCGATCTACCACCCGTGGCTCCGGGTCTACGACCCCGTGTCCAACGGCTCGCTCACCGTGCCCCCCAGCGGGCACGTCGCCGGCGTCTTCGCCCGGGTCGACACCGAACGCGGGGTGCACAAGGCCCCCGCCAACGAGGTGGTCCGTGGCGCCCTCGACGTGGCGACCGTGGTGAGCCGTGAGGACCAGGCGGGTCTCAACCCCGAGGACATCAACGTGATTCGCCGCTTCGGCGCCAACGTGACGATCTTCGGGGCGCGCACGCTGGGTGGAAAGGAGGACCCCGAGTGGCGCTACGTGAGCGTCCGGCGGCTCTTCCTCTTCCTGCGGGACTCGATCAACGCGGGAGTGCAGTGGACCGTGTTCGAGCCCAACGACGCGGCCCTGTGGGGCAAGCTGCGCCGCAACGTCGGCGCGTTCCTCACCAACGTCTGGCGGTCCGGGGCGCTGGTGGGAGCCACGCCTGCACAGGCGTTCTACGTCCGCTGCGACGAGACGCTGAACCCTCCGGAGGTCCAGGCGCTCGGCCAGGTCGTCGTAGAGATCGGGGTCGCGGTGGTCCGACCGGCCGAGTTCGTGATCTTCCGCATCAGCCAGTGGGCCGGCCCCGCGGCGGCCGCATGAGCGCCGTCCCGTTCCCCGCCCCCGCTGTCATGCGACCGCTGCCCGGGATCTCCCGGGAGCTCGTCCTCCCGGAGCAGCGACCGGCCGAGCCGCCGACCGGCGTGTGCGCTCTGCTCGGCGTCGCCGGGCGCGGTCCCCTCTACACGGCCGTGCCGCTGCGGCGGGCCGACGAGTTCGCCGCCGTGTTCGGTCCCGCGCCGGAGGGCAGCCACCTCGCCGCGGCGGTCGAGGGATTCTTCAGCTGCGGCGGAGCATCCTGCTACGCCATCCGGGTGGAGCCGGCAGACCCCGACTGGCTGACACGAGGGCTGGCCGCGCTGGCGCCGTTGGCGGACGCGGACCTGGTCGCCGTCCCGGACCTCGCGGCGGCAACTCCCGGTCGCTGGCTCGAGCTGCAGAAGGAGCTACTCGACGATTGCGAACGCAGCGGCGCCCGGTTCGCCGTCCTGGACTCCCTCCCCGGGGCGAGCGCCGCGGACGTTCGTGCCCAGCGGGACGGCCTGCAGAGCCGCTTCGGCGCGCTGTACTTCCCCTGGGTGCGCCTCGCCGGCGGGCAGGTCGTGCCGCCCAGTGGCCACGTGGCCGGGGCCTACGCGGCCAGTGACGCCGCCCGGGGAGTGGGCGCGGCCCCTGCCAACCTGGAACTGGCCGGGGTCTTCGACCTCGTGCCCGCGCCGACGCCGGCGGAGCTGGCCGACCTGAGCGCCGCCGCGGTGAACCCGTTGCGCAGCCTGCCCGGGCGGGGCATCCGCGTCTGGGGTGCTCGCACGCTGGCCGGCCCCGACCAGCCGGAGTGGACGGCGATCGGGGTCTGCCGGCTCTTCCTCTCCCTGGCCCGCTGGCTGGCCGCGACCGCCCCCGCCCTCGCCTTCGAGCCGAACGACCTCACGTTGTGGATCCGGATCCGCCGTCAGCTGACCGAGCGCCTCTGGCGGCTGTGGCGCGAGGGCAGCCTGGCCGGCGCCGCCCCCGACAGTGCGTTCTACGTGCGGTGTGACGCCGGGACCAATCCGCCCGAGGTGCGCGATGCGGGTCTCGTCGTCACCGAGATAGGGCTGGCGCCGAGCGTGCCGGCCGAGTTCGTCGTCGTCCGGCTCGTCCAGCAGGACGGGCGCACCACCTTCGCCTGAACAGACCCGCTGACCCACCCGGGCAGCCGAACAGGGAGGCCGACACCGTGGCCGCTGGAGATCGCACCGATCCGTACCGCTCCTACAACTTCCTGGTCGAGATCGACGGGATCACCCGCGCGGGTTTCCGGGACTGCTCGGGCCTGGACTCCAGCTCACCGGCCATCGAGTACCGGGAGGGCAACGACCGGCAACTGTCCACTCGCAAGATCCCGGGCCTGGTGAGCTTTCCGAACATCAGCCTGAGCCGCGGTATCACCGACGATCCCGAGCTGTGGGAGTGGCGGCTGCAGGCGGCTCAGGGCACCGTGTCCCGGCGCAACGGGTCGATCGTGCTGCTCGACGACGCCGGCGAGGAGAAACTGCGCTGGAACTTCCGCGAGGGCTGGCCGACCCAGTGGAGCGGTCCGACGTTCGACGCCACCGGGAGCGACGTGGCGATCGAGGTCCTCGAGATCGCCCACGAGGGGCTGACCCGTGGCTGACGGTGCTCCGGCGGCGCCGTTCCCCGGGACGCCGGGCATCGAGGCGCCGTCCACCGAGACGGCCTTCACGCTGCCGCTGGGGTACCGCGATCCCGACGGCGTCCTGCACGGCGAGGGCACGATGCGGCTGGCCACCGCCTTCGACGAGATCGCCCCGCTGAAGGACCCGCGCGTGCAGGCCAATCCCGGCTATCTGGTGGTCATCCTGCTGTCCCGGGTGATCACCCGCCTGGGGACGCTCCCGGATCTCACGCCGCGCATCGTCGAGGGGTTCTTCGCCGCCGACCTGGCATACCTCCAGGACCTCTACAACCGGCTCAACGACCCCGGCGGGGGACGCCTGCTCGTGGCCTGCCCGCACTGCAGTGGCGAGTTCGAGGTGGACACGGGGAGCCCGGGGGAATGAGGCGCTACCCCTCGCAGCGGCTCCGGGAGGAGGTGGCGTACGTGGCTCATCACCTGCACTGGTCCTACCGGGAGCTGATGGGCATGGAGCACGGCGAACGTCTGGTGTGGGTGGCCCAGGCCGCGCGACTGGCCGGACCGGACGGGGCGCCGCACGCGGCTCCGGACGACGGTCGGTGGCGGTGAGCGGCGGATGACGGCTCCGGGCGCACGACGCGATCCCTACGCGGGGCTGCGGTTCCGCATCCAGCTCGAGGGACTGGAGGTCGGCGGCTTCAGCGAGGTCAGCGGCCTCGAGGCGGTCGTGGAGACGACGACCTACCGGGAAGGCGGCGAGAACTCCTTCGAGCACAAGCTCGCCGGGCCCGTCGCATATCCCCGCAACGTGACGCTGCGCCGCGGCCTCACCGACAGCGCCGACTTCTGGGACTGGCTGGATCAGGTCGGCCTGGGGCTGGTGATCCGCCGGAACCTCACGATCATGCTGCTGGGCGTCGACGGCGAGCCGGCGCTGCTGTGGGACTGCCGCGGGGCCTTCCCGGTCCGCTGGAGCGGGCCCGAGCTGAACGCGACGTCCCCTGTCGTGGCCTTCGAGACCCTCGAGCTGGCGCATCACGGCATCACCCGCGCCCGCGGCCGAAGCCTCATCGCCTCGGTCACGCGGAGGGTCCTGTGACCGGCCCGACGCTGCCGCCCGTGGACCCGACGTGGGCGGATGCGCTGGATGCCCGGTTGCTGCGGCGCCTCCTCGGCCGCCGTCCCCGGCTGTCACCGGCCGCCCGGCGCGGCCTCGACCGGCTCGCGCTCGGGGAGCGGCGGGTGCCGGTGTCGTTGCGCCTGGCCCGTCGCGCCCACGTGGCGGAGGAGGAACCGGCCGGGCCGGCCCTGACCGTCGTCCACGCGATCGGCCGGGCCGCTGCCGACGCGGGGCGTGCTGCCGACATCGTCCGGCAGCCGGCCCGGCGGGCGGACGAGTATCCGCGTTCCGCCCGACCGGAGGCCGGCCCGGTGCGGCAGGAGGACGGCGACGCGAGCACCGCGGTCGGAGGGCGGCGGCAATCCGCACCGGGCCCCGAGCCGGAACCCATGAGGACCGCGCGGCCGTCCTGGGCCCCGGGGCAGGGCCGGCTTCGGGTCGTGCCCGCGGTCAAGGCCGGTGAGGGAGCGGCCGGTCCGGTCGTGGCGTCCATGCGGGCAACGGGCGCGCCGGTCGCCCGCCGCGGAACCGCCGGTCGTGACGGGTACCCCGGAACGGGGACGCGAGGGCGCGCAGTGGGAGCATCTGCGCCGGTCAGCGCGGTGGCCGGGGCCCTCCCCGCCCGACCAGGCAGCCCCGTCTCTCCCGCCCCAGCGCCACGCGTGCGCCCCGCGCCGCGTGACCCGGCGCGGACCGGCAGACCGCAGGTGCCGGCTTCCCGGAGAGGCGCCCGCTCTTCCTCGGTCGCCCCCCGCGCGGTGGTGCAGCCCCGGGCCCCGTCCGCCCCCGGCCCGACCCGACCGGCGCATCCCCGCGCATCCTCCGCGCCGCCGTCGCGGGCCGGGGAACCGCCCGCCGGTGGACCGCCGGCCGCGACTCCGCCGGCACGTGCGGCCTCGGGCGGCGCGGTCCAGCCGCTGCGCGCGGCCGCGACCGAGCCCGTGTCCGAGGCGGCCAGGTCCACAGTCGACGACGTCGTGGAACAGGTGCTCCGCCGGCTGGGCCGGGAGTTCGCGGTGTCGGCCGAGCGTCGCGGGCTCCGCGGCGGCGAACGTGGTGGGGAGCTGGGCCGATGACGCTGGCCAAGCTGACCATCTGGCCCGAGATCGGGTTGCCGGTCGTCGCCCTCTTCAATCCTCAGCAGGTGTCGATCAGCAAGAGCGCGCAGTGGCGGCGGATCGCCGTCGCGGAGAGCGACGTCATGCGCGCGCAGTTCACCCACGGTGAGCCGGCCGCGCTGAGCCTGGACCTGCTCTTCGACACCTACGAGCTCGGGCTCGACGTCCGGCTGCTCACCAGGCAGGTCGAGACGCTGGCCACGGTCCGGGGCCACGGGAGCATCCACCGGCCGCCGGTGTGCAAGCTGGTCTGGGGCGCGCAGGGCGTGTTCTTCGAGGGCGTGCTCACGGCGGTCACCTCCACCTTCACGCTGTTCTCGCCGCTGGGCTCCCCGGTCCGTGCGCGGCTGGAGTGCACCTTCACCGAGTGGCTGTCGGCCCGGCGCGAGGCGCTCCTGCAGCACAAGCAGTCGCCCGACGTCGCCAAGACCCGTGTCGTCCGGCGTGGCGACACGCTCAGTGCGATCGCGGCCGAGGAGTACGGCGATCCGGCAGCCTGGCGGCCCATCGCCCGGGCCAACGGAATCATCGACGCCCGCCGGCTGCCGCCCGGCCAGGTGCTCACCATCCCCGTTCTCCAGCCCGCCGGCGGTGCGCCGTGACCGGGCCGGGAAGCCGCGCCGCGGCCGGCTCCCGCGGTGGGCCGTCCGGCAGCCTGGCGACCGGCCTGGCCGCGGGTCTGCTGGACGGCCTGCCCGGCGGCCCGGTGGCCGGAGGCACCGCGGTCGGGACCGACCGGCCCACGCCCGCGTTCGCGCTGCGGGTCGGTGGCCTGCCGCTGCCGGCCGAGGTGGCGTCCGACGTGATCTCGGTCAGCGCCTTCCAGGACGTCGGCCTTCCGGGGATGTTCACGGTCCGGCTGATCGACTGGAACCCCGACCGGCGGGTGACGACGTGGTCGGACGGGCCGCCCTTCGAACCAGGGGCTCCTGTCGAGGTGCTCCTGGGCTACGTCGGGGCGCTGACCTGCGTGCTCATCGGGGAGATCACCGGGCTCGAGCTGGAGATCGACGGCGACCAGCCGCCGACGGTGCTCGTGCGCGGCTACGACCGTAGGCACCGGTTGATGCGGGGTCAGCTCACCCGCACCTACGTGGGCGTCACCGACAGCGACATCGCCCGGCGGATCGGCGCCGAGCGGGGGCTCGCGGTGACGGCGACCAGCACGACGGTGCGCAGCGCACACGTGTTCCAGCACAACCAGACCGACCTGGAGTTCCTCACCCAGCGGGCCCGGCGGATCGGCTACGAGGTCGGCATCGACGACCGCACGCTGCTGTTCCGCCCACGGCAGCGTCCGCGGGTGGCCACCGCCGTCCTCCGCCGGGACGTCGACCTGGTGTCCTTCGCCCCGCGGCTGACCACCATGGGACAGACCAGCGCCGTGGTCGTGCAGGGCTGGAACCCCGGGCAGCCCGACCAACAGCTGCGCGCGGTCGTCGGCACGGACGATCCCGGTGCCCGGGGCGCCGGCTCCACCGATCCGCGCACCGCGGGCGCCCTCGAGGTCGGCAACCGGACGCTGGTCCGGCCGCTCGCCGACCGTGCCGAGGCCGAGTCGATGGCCGGTGCGCTGGCCGACCGCACCCGTCCGTGGCGGATCACCGGGCCGGGCACGTGCATCGGCCGCCCGGACGTACGGGCGGGCGAACTGGTCCGCATCGAGGGACTGGGCAGCAGGTTCTCGGGCGACTACGCCGTCACCTCGGCGACGCACACCTTCTCCCCGTCGATGGGCTACCGCACGGACTTCCAGGTGGAGAGGCGGTTCCCGTGAACGAACTCGACGAACTCCTGCCGTCAGCGGGCAGCGACACCCCGTGGCCGGGCGTCGCGATCGGCGTCGTCACCAGCAACGCCGACCCCGAGCACCTCGGGCGGGTGAAGGTCCGCTTCCCCGCGGTGTCGGAGACCGTCGAGAGCACCTGGGCGCCGGTGATGACGCCGATGGCGGGAAAGGAGCGCGGACTGCAGATGCTGCCCGAGGCAGGAGACACCGTCGTGGTGGCGTTCGAGCAGGGTGACGTGAACCGGCCTTTCGTCCTCGGTGGCTTCTGGAACGCGGCCCAGCACCCCCCGGAGGGCGACAGCGCCGGCAACGCCGTCCGGCTGATCCGCTCGCGCAGCGGGCACGCCATCCGGCTCGACGACACCGAGGGCGCCGAGCTCATCCAGATCATCGACAAGAGCGGCAAGAACACCATCACCATCGACACCGCGAAGAACGAGATCACTGTGCACGCCGCCGGTCCGGTCACCGTCACCGCCGACGGCGACCTCGAGCTCACGGCCAGGGGCGACCTGAAGCTCCAGGGCCGGCAGGTGACGGTTGCCGCGGACCTGAAGCTCTCCCTGTCCGGCCGGCAAGGCGCCGAACTCACCAGTACCGGCCCGCTCGCCGTGCGGGGATCGACCGTCGACATCAACTAGCAGCAGTCAGCCGACCGACACGAGAACCGGAGGCATCCCGATGGGCCAGCCCGCCGCCGCGCAGGGTGACCTGGTGACCGCAAACGACACGCATCTGGTGGTCATCTCTCAGGTCCCGACAACCGTCGTGCTGCCGTTCGCCGGCCCGCTCACCGACGGCCTGAGCCCGAATGTGCGCATCGGGGGCCGGGCCGCCGCGGTCGTCGGCAGCGGGGCGCACAACCAGCCTCCGCACATCGCGCCCGGGGGAGCCTTCAGCCGGCCGCCCACCAACGTGGCCACGGTGCAATCGGGCAGCACCACCGTACGGATCAGCGGGAGGTTCGCGGCCAGGGCAGGGGACCCGGCGCTCACCTGCAACGACCCGGTGGACGTGCCGGCCGGCACGGTCGGTGCCCTCGGCCCCGTGCGGATCGGCTGACATGGCGGGAGAGTTCCTGGGCCGGGGATGGGCCTTCCCGATCGCAGTGGAGGAGCACGGCGCCATCGCCGGGGTCGCCCTCGAGGACGCCGTCCGCCAAGCGATCTGGGTGGTGCTGTCGACCGCACCCGGTGAGCGGGTCATGCGCCCGACGTTCGGCGCCGGCCTCGCCGACCTGGTCTTCGCGCCGAACACCCCGGCCACCCACGGACTGGTGGCCAGCGCCGTCCGGGACGCCCTGGTGGAGTGGGAGCCGCGCATCGACGTCCTCGACGTGGCCGTCACCGCGGATCCGGGGCAGCCCACGCGACTTCTGGTGGAGGTGGACTACGCGGTCCGGGCGACCAACAGCCGGTTCAACCTGGTGTATCCCTTCTATCTCCAGGAGCCGGCGTGACCCGGCCCGCGCCTCCGGTCGACCCGCGGGGGTACTCCGACCTGGTTGCCGACACCACGCGGCTGGCACAACTGCTCTCGCCGTGGCGTCCACCCGAGGGCGGCACGGACCTCGGCGGTGCGCTGGTCGCGCTCTTCGCCGGCATGGCCGACCAGGTGCTGCAACGGCTCAATGCCGTCCCGGAGCGGGACTTCCTCGCCTTCCTGGAGCTCCTCGGGGTGGAGCCTCTGCCGCCCCGGGCAGCGCAGGTGCCGCTGACCTTCAGCCCGCCGGCCGGTAGCGCCACCCCCGGGTTGGTGCCCGCCGGGACCCCCGTCGCAGCCCCGGGACAGCCGCCGGTCCGGTTTTTCACCGAGCGCGACCTGGTGGTCAGCCCCGCCGTCCTGACCGCGGCCGTGGTGCTGGACCCGGTGGCCGACCGTCGCGCCGACGTCACGGCCGCGGCGACCGGCGCATCCGACGAGGCGTGGCCTGCGTTCGCCGGCAACTCCCTCATCCCGCACGCGCTGTACGTCGCCCACGACGAGTTCGCCGTCCTGCCGCGCCCGCGCATTCTCGGCGTGACCGTCACGTTCGCCGACGCCGCGGGCCGGGACGCTTTCGCGGTGCCCAACGTGGAGTGGGCGCGTTGGGACGGGGCGGCCTGGCAGCCGCTGCCGCAGCCGCCGCCCGGAGGCTCGCCGGTCGGTGACACCGGCTGGGCGGTTTCCCTCGGCGACATCGGCGTGCCCGAACCGGTCCCGGTGGCCGGCCGCACCGCCCGCTGGTTGCGCGCCCGGCTGACGAAGGCCCTCGGCACGGTCCCCGGGGTGGACCGGGCCGTCGTCCACGGCGTGACGGTGACGGCGGACGTCACCGACGTGGCGCGGGTCGCTCCCACGGCCGGTTTCACCGGCGCGGTGCCGGTGGACCTGGCCGGGGACGCCTTCCCGTTCGGTGAGCAGCCCCGGTTCACCGACACGTTCACGCTCGGCAGCGACGTCTTCGGCCGCGCCGGCGCCGAGGCGACCCTGGACGTGACGATCAGCAGTGGCCTGCCCGTACCGCCGACGCCGTCCGACGATCTGGTCCTCGTGTGGGAGGTGGGTGGATCCGACGGCTGGGTGCCGGTGGGCCGCTCCGGTCCCGGTGTGGCTCCTCCGCGCGGCGCCGGATTCGCCGACGGCACGTCGGCGCTGACCACCAGCGGCACGCTCCGGTTCACCGTTCCGCCGACCGGCGGTCCCGTCGTCCTCAACGGCGTGAGCGGATGGTGGCTGCGGGCGAGGATCGCCGCGGGGAACTACGGCCACGGCGCGAGCTACCAGCCGGCCGCGGACCCCAGCAGGCCTCCTGTCCTCGTCCCGGCCACGTATGCCCCTCCGGCCGTGTCGGGGCTGCTGGTCAGCTGGCGGTTCCATGGCGAGGAGCCCAGCGGGGCCCTGGCCACGGTCGACGGCGACGACGCGGAGGACCGCACCGGCCTGACCGCGCCGTTCCCGGCATTCCATGCCGTCCCGGCGGACCGCCCGGCTCTGCACCTCGGGTTCGACCGGCCGTTCCCGAACCGGCCGGTGCTGCTGCACGTGCAGGTCGACGCCGCAGCCGATCCCGACGGCGGGGCAGCCGCTCCGGTTCCGCTGGTCTGGGAGTACGCCGCTGCGGCCGGCTGGGCGGATCTGGGCGCGGTCGACGAGACTCGCGGGCTGAGCCGCTCGGGACCGGTGGGTTTCATCGGCCCGGCGGACCTGGTGCCGACGCCGATGTTCGGCCGCACCCTCTGCTGGCTCCGCGTGCGTCCGGCGGTCCCCGGGCCGGTGCCCTCCCCGCGGCTGCGCCGGATCCTGCTCAACACCGTGCCGGCGACCGCCGCCGTGCCGGCCGCGGACGAGGTCCTCGGCGTCAGCGACGGGTCACCCGGCCAGCGCTTCCGGACGACGCGTACGCCGGTGCTGAACGGGGAGCGGGTGGACGTGCTGACGGCGGGGGAGTGGCGGACCTGGGAACGGACCCCGGACCTCGCCGGCTCCGGCCCGCTCGACCGGCACTACGTGCTGGACCGGGAGCACGGCGAGGTGCTCTTCGGCGACGGGCGTCACGGCGCCGTACCGCCCACCGGGAGCCCGGTGCGGGCGACCTACCGTTCGGGCGGCGGCAGCGCGGGGAACCAGCCCGCGGGCGCCGTGACCCAGCTGGAGGTCGCGCTCGCCGGGGTGGACCGGGTCGTCAACCATGAGCCGGCCGCGGGCGGTGCCGACACCGAGCCACTGGAGCGGGTGCGTGTCCGGGGACCGGTCGCGCTGCGTCACGGCGGTCGCGCGGTGGCCGCCGAGGACTATCCCGACCTCGCCGTGGCCGCCTCGCCGGACGTGGCGCGCGCCCTGGCCGTCCCCGTCCCGGTCAACCCCCTGGACGTGCCGTGGATCGTCCCGGTGCCCGTCGACCCCGGCGGGTCCGGTCCGGCGACGTCCGGTGTCCCGTCGCCCGTGGCCTCGGTGCTCTGCCGAGCACCGGCGGGGGACGTCGCCGGCCATCGGCCGCCGGCGGCCGGGCGGGTGGCCGTGGTCGTGGTGCCCGAGTCCGACGACCCCCGGCCGGCGCCCAGCCGGCAGCTGCTGGACGAGGTCGCGGACGCGCTGCGGCTGCGCAGTCCGGCAGTGCTGGGAGCGGCGGGCCTGACGGTGACCGGTCCGGAATGGATCGAGCTGACGGTGCGGGTCACCGTGGCGGCGACCGACCTGGCCGCGGCGGGGTCGTTGCCCGGTGCGGTCACCACGGCGCTGGACCGCTACCTGCACCCCCTCCACGGTGGGCCGGAGGGCACCGGCTGGGTCTTCGGCCGGGCGCCGCACCGTTCGGATCTGCTCGCCCTCCTGATCGGCCTCCCGGGGATCGACCACGTGGTCGCCCTCGACATGCAGGAGAGCCCGTCCCGCGCCGGGCTCGACCGCGAGCAGCTGGCCCGGACGCTTGTCTGGTCGGGGCGGCACGCGGTGGCCGTCGTTCCCTCGGGGCAGACGCCATGACCCGCCTCCGGCCGGTCCTCGACGACGTCACCTACGCCGACCTGGTCGCGCAGGCCCGGCGCACGATCCCGGCGCTCGCGCCCGACTGGACGGACCACAACCCCGGCGACCCCGGGATCACGCTCGTCGAGCTGTTCGCCTGGCTGGCCGAGATGCTCGTCTACCAGGCCGACCAGTTGCCGCCCGACCGCACCGATGCGTTTCTCACGCTGCTCAACGGGCCGGGCTGGGCCCGCACCACCGACCTCGACACAGCGGTGCGCGACACCCTTGCGACGCTGCGCGGTCCGTGGCGGGCGGTCACGGCGGACGACGTCGTCCGCCTGCTGACCGAGGTGTGGCCGGCAGACGACGCGTCGCGGCCGCCGTTGCGACGCGCGCACTGCGTGCCCGAGCGGGACCTCGCGACGGCACCGGCCGGGGACGTGGCGGCACCGGGACACCTGAGCATCGTCATCGTCCCGGAGCCGGCACCGGACGGCGCAGACCTGCCGGTCGCGTCACCGGAACTGTGCGCGGCGGTGCTCGAGTGGTTGGAGCCGCGCCGGCTGCTCGGCGTCCGGCACCACGTGGTCCCCCCGGTCTACGTGCCGGTCACGTCGACCGCCCGCCTCGTGATCCGCGAGGACTACGCCCCGGCGACCGTCGCCCGTAGCGGGGTGCTGACCGACGAGGCCATCGCGGACGAGGTGGGCCGGCAGGGGGCGGCCGCGCTCGCCGCGTACCTGCACCCGGTCACCGGCGGGGCCGACGGGACGGGCTGGCCCTTCGGGCGGGACGTGCACGCCTCGGAGATCTACGCCGTCCTGGACCGGCTGCCCGGGGTGGACTTCGTCGACGGGCTGCGCTTCGTCGACCCGGCGCCCGACCGGCAGATCATCGCCGGCGGTGACCTCGTGGGCGTGCGGCTGGCGCCGCACGAACTGGTCGACCTCACCGTCGTCGACGACCGTGGCCGCCAGGGGCAGCTCTCGGTGACGTGGTCCCGGCTGGCCGGGGGCGCGACGTGAGCGCACCGGCCGGCGGACCGCTTCCCGGGGCACCTGCTCCGGGCAGCAGCTACCTCGAGGCGCTGCCGGCCGTCTACCGGGAGGCCGACGAGGTCGGCGACCGGTTCCTCGGCCGGTTCCTGCTGGCCTTCGAGCACGTGCTGCACGGCCTGGGCGACGCCGATGTCGCCGGTTTCCCGCGCGGGCTGGGCGAGCAACTGAGCGACGCGGGGCGGTATCTGGACCCGTCCCGGACACCGCACGAGTTCCTCGACTGGCTCGCCGGCTGGGTCGCCCTGAGCCTGGCGGAGGACTGGACGGAGGACGAGCAGCGCCGCTTCCTCGCCCGGGCCGTCCCGCTGTACCGGCTGCGCGGCACCGCGCGCGGCCTGACCGAGCTGCTGCGGGCCTACACCGGCGACCTGCCGGTCACCGTCTACGAGTTCGACAACGTGCCGCACTACTTCCAGGTGGAGCTCACCCTGGGGCTCAGCCTGCGCGACCCCGACTTCGAGGCCCGCAAGCAGCGTCGCCAGCGCACCGCGATGGCGATCATCGACCAGCAGAAGCCGGCGCACACCTTCTACTCGTTCCGCTTCCGCGACGTGCCGACCATGCAGATCCGTGTCCACTCGACCGTCGGTGTCGACGCGGTGCTCGGCTCCGTCGCCGACCCAGGAAAGGCCGGATGATCCCCATGGCCGACTACACCGAGCCCGACTACGTCGACCGGCGGCTGCGCTACTTCGACGGGCAGTTCCTGCGGGAGCAGGACTTCATCGACGAGCAGCGCTACCACGTCGACCGCGAGCGGCGGCTGGCGCGCGTGGCACACACGCCGGGCATCGTGGAAGGCCTGGCGGTCACCGCCGTCCCGAACGCGCCCAAGGTCACCATCGCCCCAGGCACGGCGATCGACGGGCTCGGCAGGCTTCTCGTGCGGGGAGACGCGGGCGAGCCGCTGGACCTCACCGAGCTGGTCAACAGCGACAGCGACGTCGTGGTCATCGTCGGACTGACCTACAACCGGGAGGAGGCCGGTGCTCCGCAGGGCGGGGCGAGCCCCCGGTGGAGGGAGAACCCGCGGATCGTCCGATGGCTCGAAGGCTCGGCCGACGCGCCGCCCGAGGACATGACCGTCCGGCTGGCCCGGGTCACCCTGCTGCACCCCGATGGGACGGCCGGCGTGGATCCCGGGTGGGCGCCGGCGGTGAGCGGACTCGGCGTGCGCGGGCCGCTCAGCGTCGCGGGGTTGGCCTCGTTCCCCGGCGGTGTCGCCGGTGCCCGAGGGGCCAGCGGGGCAGAGCCGGCACCGCTGAGCGTGCGCAGCCGGCTCCAGGTCACCGGACCGCCCGCGTTCGACAGCACCACGCGCGTCGATCTGGTCAACGGGTCCAACGACTTCGGGCGTACCAATCTCGTCCTCACCGGCCGGTACCAGGACGGCAACGACGGGTGGGTCTTCGGCAGCGGCGCACGGAACTCGATCGTCTTCGCGCGGAACACCGCCGCGAGCGGGCAGGCGGTCGGCGCGATCGGCGATGAGCAGGTGTCGCTGCAGCTGGACGGCGGGTCCCGGCGCCTCGGCGTCCTCACCCGGGCGCGCGGCAACGATCCGGCGGTGACCATCGCCCAGGAGGGCACGGTCCACCTGGGCAGTGCCGATCGGCGGGCCAACCTGGATGTGGAGGGGGAGGTCGACGTCTCCCTGGATCTCACCGTCCTGGGGGGCCTCGCCTCCGCTGAGGTCGGCCAGTGGAGCACCATCGTGTTCTCGGCCGCCCAGACTGTCCAGATCACGATCGGCCCCAGATCCCCGCACAACGTCATCGTCGTGCGCCGACGGGGCGGCATCATCCTCAGTGCCTCGGTCATCGTGCCCTCGGGCACGGAAGGCGAGTGGATCGGCCAGTACACCTTCTTCGATCCGGTGAACCAGACCCTCGGGGTCATGGCCCCCCTCTTCCAGGGCACTCCGATGTCGGCCAATGCCCAGCGGGCCTCCCTGCCGCCGGGGTCGAGCCCCGTCGTGCTCTATCTCGAGGTCCACCACGTCACGACCCTGGAGGGCTGACGATGGATCTCCGTGCGCAGCTGGAACAGCGGCTGGTGGTGCTCCACGAGGAGCTCGCGGCCGGGCGCCGGCTCCTTGTCGAGCTGCAGGCGCGCCAGGCCGAGGTCCAGGACACCCTGCTGAGGATCACCGGCGCCATCCAGGTGCTCGAGGAGGAGCTGGCCGCCAGCCCCTGCGTCGAGCCGACGACCCCCGGCTGAGTCGGTCCGGCCGGTCGTTCAGGCCCGGGTGACGGCCTCGGTCAGGAGGTCGCGGGTCAGCTCGATCTGCCACTCCCGGGCGCCCCCGGCGCGGAGCACGTCGGCGACGGTCGCGGGGTCCCGCGGCTCGGGCGGGCTCCACATCAGCCGGCGGACCAGATCGGGGGCGAGGATGTTCTCCACCGGGACGGCGTGCTTCGCCGAGAGCTCGGCGAGACCGGCGCGGGCGGCCTGCAGACGGGTGGCCGCCGCGGGGTCCCGGTCGCCCCAGCGGTTCACCGGCGGCGGTCCGTCGCCTGGCTTGCTGTGCAGGGGCAGCTCGGCTTCCGGGAGTGCCCTGCCGCGGGCCAGCGCGCCGAACCAGGTGGCCACCAGCTTGCGGTTGGCCCGCCCGCGGAAGACCGGAAGCTCGAGCAGTGCACCCTCGTGCGCCGGGTCGGCCTGGACGGCGGCGACCATGGCGGAGTCGGGCAGCACCCGCCCGGGAGCGATGTCGCGACGCCGGGCCATCTCGTCCCGGGTCTGCCACATCGACCGCAGCATCCCGAGCTGGCGGCGGCTGCGCAACGCGTGCATCCCCGACGTGCGACGCCAGGGGTCGGTCTTGGGGGCCGGCGGACCGGCGGCCAGGATCGCCTCGAACTCCTGCTGGGCCCAGTCGGACTTCCCCTGTTCGGCGAGGATCCCGGCGAGGGCGTCGCGGAGGTCGACGAGCACCTCGACGTCGAGCGCCGCGTAGACCAGCCACTCCTCGGGCAGTGGCCGGGTGCTCCAGTCGGCGGCGGAGTGCCCCTTCTGCAGCGAGTAGCCGAGCAGGGACTCGACGACCGCGCCCAGTCCGACGCGGGGCAGGCCGGCCAGTCGGGCGGCGAGCTCGGTGTCGAAGATCCGCCGCGGGACCAGCCCGATCTCGGCCAGGCAGGGCAGGTCCTGGTTGGCCGCGTGGAGCACCCACTCCTCGTCGCCGATCGCGTCCTGGATCACCGAGAGGTCGGGGAGCGGGACGGGGTCGATCAGCCCGGTGCCCGAGCCGTTGCGGCGCAGCTGGACCAGGTAGGCGCGCTGGCCGTAGCGGTAGCCCGAGGCGCGTTCGGCGTCGACGGCGACCGGTCCGCTGCCCCCGCGCAGCGCCTCGGCGTACTCGACGAGCTGGGTCGAGGTGTCCACCACCGGGGGCAGGCCGTCGCGCGGAGCGAGCAGCGGAATCGCAGCGGGGACGGTGTCGTCGGGCGCGGTGTTGTCGGGCGCGGTGTTGTCAGGCGCGAGGGCCTGCTCCGGCTGCGGAGTGGGCTCGGTGCTCAGTTGCCGTCCACCTTCTTGCCGTTCCTGGTCGGATCGGACCGCCGGGATCCGGTCGCGTCCGAACGGGGATTCCGCAGGCAACGAGGAAGGAGGATCACCGGCTCAGCGGGCACGAACCCGTCTGGCGGTACCGATGTTAGAGAGTCTCGCTCGGGGTGCGGTCGGAGGGACCCAGCAGCCGTACGCCGGGCGGTGGCAGGCCGGCCGCGTTGCCGACGACGTCCAGCCATGCCTGCAGGTGCCGGTCGAGGTCGGTGTCCTCGGCCGTCCACGAGGCGCGCATCTCGACGTCGACGGTGTGCTCCGGGCCGGCCAGGTCGCCGAAGCGGGTCGAGGCGGTTCGGGTGACGGTGCCGCCGACGTTGTGGTGACCCGCGCCGGCCTCGCTCAGGGCGTCGGTGAGCCAGCTCCAGGCGACCTCGGAGAACATCGCATCGTCGACCAGTTCCTCGTCGGTCGCGGCCGACAGGTAGCCCACGCAACGGATCGTGCCGTTCCAGGACTCGTGTCCGTCGGGGTCGAACAGCACGATGAACCGGGCGCTGGCGATCTCGATCTCGTCGTCCGTCCCGTCCGGCTCGGACACGTGCGCGCCCACGGCGTGCGCCCAGGGGGCGAGCCGCTGAGGTGCAGGAATGTGCTCGAGGACGATCTCCGGGCGGGCCTGGACCCGGGCCAGGGCGTCCAGGACAGCACGGAACGCGGCCGGGGGTTCGTCCCCGCCGGCGTCCCTGCCTCTGTCCCCGGCGCTGGCCAGGTTGTGTGGCTCCACGTCCGCAGGGTAGGCCGCCGGTTAACACACCGCGCCCGACGCGCCGCAGGGGAGTGCCCTGACACGTCCGGGGACGGCGGGCCGACCGGCCCGTGGACGTCTGGGAGGATCGGCGGTCGTGAGTTCCGCTTCGGCCCCGGTGCCGTCCCCTGCTGGGTCGCACCCGGCCGATTCCGACCTGGTCCGCGCGGCCCGAGGGCTGCCCGTCGGCCGGACCCCCGTGTGGTTCATGCGTCAGGCCGGGCGGTCACTGCCGGAGTACCGGGAACTGCGCGCCGGGACGGCGATGCTCGAGGCCTGCCAGGATCCCGACCTCGTCACCGAGATCACCCTGCAGCCGGTCCGCCGGCACGGGGTGGACGCCGCGATCCTGTTCTCCGACATCGTGCTCCCGCTGGTCGTGGCCGGCATCGACATCGAGATCGAGCCCGGTGTCGGCCCCGTCGTCGCGTCGCCGGTGCGCTCGGTCGCCGACGTCGACGCGCTCCCGGCCCTCGACCCGGAACGGCTGGCGTTCCTGGAGACGGCCGTGCGCCAGCTGGTCGCCGAGCTCGGCGCGACGCCGCTGATCGGCTTCGCGGGCGCGCCTTTCACCCTCGCCACCTATCTCATCGAGGGCGGCCCGTCGAAGGAGCACGCCCGCACCAAAGCGTTCATGTACGCCGAGCCGGAGGCCTGGTCGCGGCTGCTCGACCGGCTCGCGGTCTCGGCCGCGACCTTCCTGCGCGCGCAGGTGGACGCCGGCGCCTCGGCGGTCCAGCTGTTCGACTCGTGGGCCGGCGTGCTGTCGGCCGCCGACTACGCCGATCGCGTGCTGCCCCACTCCCGCGCGGTGTTCGACGGTCTGGGGGAGCGCGGCCCGGGTGGGCGGGACGTGCCACGGATCCACTTCGGCGTCGGCACGGGAGAGCTGCTGCCGCTGATCGGTGATGCCGGTGCCGACGTCGTCGGCGTGGACTGGCGGGTCCCCCTCGACGAGGCAGCCCGCCGGGTCGGCCCCACCCGCTCGCTGCAGGGCAACCTCGACCCCGCCGTCCTGCTGGCCGACCGGGCGACCGTCGACCGCGAGGTCCGCCGGGTCGTCGAGCAGGGCCGCGCCGCTCGCGGCCACATCTTCAACCTCGGCCACGGCGTGCTGCCCGACACCGACCCGGGCGTGCTCACCCACGTCGCCGAGCTGGTGCACGAGCTGACCACGCGATGACCGCGCGCCGTCGGCTCGTCGTCGTCGGCGGGGGCATCACCGGGCTCGCGGCCGCGTTCGAGTGGCGACGCCGGCGTCCGGACGACGAGATCGTCGTGCTGGAAGCGGCTGACCGGCTCGGCGGCAAGCTGCACCGCGTCGAGCTGGCGGGGCACTGGTACGACAGCGGCCCCGAGGCGATGCTGGCGCGGGTCCCCGAGGCGGTGCGGCTGGTCGAGGCACTCGGGCTGGGCGACCGGCTGGTGGCGCCTGCCACCACACAGGCGTCGGTCGTCCTGCCCGACGGCCGGCATCCGCTGCCGGCCGGCACGGTCCTCGGGGTCCCGGCCGCGGCCGACGGTCTCGAGGGGCTGCTGTCCCCGGGCGGCGTGGCGCGGGTGCGGGCCGAGACCGACCTGCCGCCCCTGCGGGTGGCCGGAGACGTCTCCGTCGGCGGCCTGCTGCGCGAGCGGCTGGGCGACGAGGTCGTCGACCGGCTGGTCGAGCCCCTGCTCGGCGGTGTCTACGCGGGCCGGTCCGACGAGCTGTCACTGAGGGCCACGATGCCGGCTCTCGCCGGGCAGCTGGCATCGGCCGGGTCGGTCCTGGCCGCCGCGGCCGCCGCGCGCGACGCGGGGGCCCGCAGCCGCGGGGACGCCGACGGGCCGGTGTTCGCGACCGTCGCCGACGGCATCGGCTCCCTCCCGGAGGCGCTCGTCACGGCCGCGGCTGCCGACGTCCGGCTCCGGACGCCCGCCCACGCGCTCCGGCGGACGGCGGCCGGCTTCGAGCTCTCGGTGGGTCCCGCGGCCGCTCCCGAGGTGCTGACCGCGGACGCCGTCCTGGTGACCGCACCGGCGCCCAAGGCCGCGCGTCTCCTGGCCGAGGCCGTGCCGGGCGCGGTCGAGCCGCTGCGCGGGATCCCCTACGCGTCGATGGCCGTCGTCGCGATGGCGTTCCCGGCGCAGGACGCCGACGCCGGCTCGGGGCTGCTCGTGCCGCCGATCGCGGGACGGCTGGTCAAGGGCGTGACCGTGTCGTCGGCGAAGTGGCCGCATCTGGCGGGCGGCCCGCTGCTCGTGCGTTCCTCGGTGGGCCGGTTCCGCGACGAGTCGGAGCTGCAGCGCTCCGACGAGGACCTGACCGCAGCCGTCGTCGCCGACGTCGCGGAGCTCCTGGGGCTCGCTCGGCCGGAGCCGCTCGAGACGCGCCTGGTGCGCTGGGGCGGGGGGCTGCCGCAGTACCTGGTCGGTCACCCGGGCCGGGTGGCGGCGATCCGTGCCGCGGTGGGGGAGGTGCCCGGGCTGGCGATCGCGGGCGCCGCGTTCGAGGGCGTCGGCGTCCCCGCCTGCATCCGCGACGCCTACCGGGCGGTCGACTCGCTGCTCTAGTCGTCCTTGGGTGAGGACTCTGAGCGATCGCCCGACCCCCGCGCCATCGGCGTGCGTGCACCGCGCGGGACAATGGACGCATGAGCGAGGACGCGCAGGCCGGAGAACGCAGCATCGGCAAGCGGGCGAACGAACTGAACGCCGCCATCCGCTACACGATGTGGTCGGTGTTCAAGCTGGCCCGACCGCTCGGTGACGACGAGCGCACCGCGGCGGCTGACGAGGTGTCCGCGCTGTTCGACGAGCTGGCCGGCAAGGGCGTCGTCGTCCGTGGCGTCTACGACCTCGCGGGCCTGCGGGCCGATGCCGATCTCATGGTCTGGTGGCACGCCGAGACGCCGGAGGCCCTGCAGGAGGCCTACACCCGCCTGCGCCGCAGCACGCTCGGGCGGCACCTGGACCCGGTGTGGTCGCAGATGGCGCTGCACCGGCCGGCGGAGTTCAACCGCAGCCACATCCCGGCGTTCCTGGCCGACGAGGAGCCGCGCCAGTACGTCTGCGTGTACCCCTTCGTGCGGTCCTACGAGTGGTACCTGCTGCCCGACGAAGAGCGCCGGTTCATGCTGGCCGAGCACGGGAAGATGGCCCGCGGGTATCCCGACGTCCGCGCCAACACGGTGGCCTCGTTCGCGCTCGGTGACTACGAGTGGATGCTGGCCTTCGAGGCCGACGAGCTGCACCGCATCGTCGACCTCATGCGGGAGCTGCGGGCATCGACCGCGCGGCGGCACGTCCGCGAGGAGGTGCCGTTCTACACCGGCGTCCGCAAGCGGATCGCGGAACTGATCCAGGACCTGCCGTAGGAGGCAAGGCCGGACTCAGCAAGGGCCGGACTCAGCCCTCGGCAGGCTGCAACCGGATGCTGAGCGAGTTGATGCAGTAGCGGTCGCCGGTGGGGGTCTGCGGCGCGTCGTCGAAGAGGTGTCCGAGGTGGCTGTGGCAGGTGCCGCAGAGGACCTCGGTGCGGACCATCCCGTAGCTGCGGTCCTCGCGGAGGACGACGTTGTCCTCCGCGGACGCCTCGTAGAACGACGGCCACCCGCAGTGCGAGTCGAACTTCGTCTCCGACCGGAACAGCTCCGCGCCGCACGCCCGGCACGAGTAGACGCCGATGGTCTTGGTGTCGACGTATTCGCCGGTCCAGGCGCGCTCGGTGCCCGCCTGGCGGAGAACGGCGTACTCCTCCGGGGTCAGTTGGGCGCGCCACTCCTCGTCGGTCTTGGCGACGGTCGGCTGGTTGTCCGCGGACGTGGTCATGGGTCCACGGTACGACCGGTGCGGACGGCGCCGACGCGGGACGGAACACTGGGCGGGTGACCTCCCTGGATCGACCCCTTCCCGACGTGTGGTTCGCCCGCGACCTGCCGGTACTCCGCGCCATCGCACGGCTCGTGGACGACTCCGCCCACGGGAGCTCGCCCTACCTGCTCGGCGCTGTCGTGCCCGCCAGCGGCCTGCCCAAGGCAGAGGTGATGGCGGCAGCGAAGGCGTTGCTGTCGGCGGGCTACGTGGAGGTGCTGACCAACCACGCCGGCGACATCGTGCGGTTCACCGGCATCTCGCCGGAGGCGCGACGGCTGGCCGGCCTCTGGCCGACCCCGCAAGGGGAGTGGGACCGGCTGCTCGAGCAGCTGACCGCCCGGGCGGAGAACGCACCGACCGAGGTCGAACGGGAGCGGTGGCGGGCGTTCGCGGACGCGGCGGCCGCGGTGGGCCCGGACGGTGGCGCGCTGCTCATGTCGGCCCTGATCGGCGGCTACGTCCCGCGCCCCCGCAGTTGATCATCGGCGTATGGCTGTCCGACACGCCGTCGGGGGCAGCCATACGCCGATGATCAACTCTGGATCCCGCCCGCACGAACGACAGCGCCCCCGCCCGGAGAACCGGGCGGGGGCGCTGGTGCTGATCAGATGATCAGAGCGCGGTGACGTTCGCCGCCTGCGGGCCCTTCTGGCCCTGCTCGATGTCGAACGCGATCCGCTGGCCTTCATCAAGCGAGCGGTACCCGCTGGACTGGATGGCCGAGTAGTGGACGAACACGTCCGGTCCGCCACCGTCAGGGGTGGCGAAGCCGAACCCCTTCTCGGCGTTGAACCACTTCACTGTTCCTTCGGGCATTGCTCGCTCCTAGCTGAGGTCGTGCGTCGGGGTCCTGCCATAGCGCAGGGCCTTCCCGACAGCGTCACCCTAGCCGTCCTTGGCGCATTGAGGACAACAGGGACGGCGAATTGTGATATTCGAATACACGCCGGACGCCCGCGGCCGCCACCACGGAGGCCGCGGGAGACGTCCCGGAGCGCCTTCTGGCCGACGTCCAGCCGCTCTGCTCTTGCGGATTTCCTGCGGAATTCTCGACGGGACGGTGCGGTCGCTCCCCGAGAGTCGTCGGTGCCGGGAACGACCCGGTGCCGACCAGCCAGGAGACGCCGTCATGGAGACCGCTTGTGCACCGCCCGCCCGCTTCGTCGCCTACGCGGACGGGGCCCCCATGATCCTTCGGGACATCGAGGACCTCCATGACGCCGACCTCGAGAACGAGCTGGCCGCTCGGCTGACCGAGGCCTCCGGCACTCCCGGCCCGCGCGCCTTCGATGCGGCCGCCGTGGCGGCCGCGACCGGTGTGTCCCGGCTCGTCGCCCAGTCCGGGCGCGCCGCGCTCCTGGCCCACGACCTCGGCACGCGTGCGGCCTTCCTCACCGGCCGCTGATCAGCTCGCGGCAGCGCGCATGTCGGACTGCGAGACGGAGCGGCGTCGATTGCGGCCAATGAGATCGGGCGGAGTGCTGGCCACGCGCGGTCTTCAGGGTGCACGATTGGCTTCCCAGCCACCGTCGGTGTGACGGCCGGCCCCGCGCACCGCACGTCGGGTGGGCGGAGGTCGTCGCAGGACGGCGGTGATGTCGCCAGTCGTGGTGATGCCCTCTGGGCTGGCTGCAGGTGGTCGGCACATGGACAGCGCCGAGATCGTCCGCGAGGTCGACGGCATCGCCGCGGAACCCGGCACCTTGGCCGAGCGTGCTGAGGCGCTGCTGGCGCAGTTGCAGCGGGTGGTGCGGTTCGATGCCGGCTGGATCGCCCTGTTGCCGCCCGATCAGGACGAGCATGTCTCCCTGGCCCGGGTGGGCTACGACGAGCGGGTCTCCGGCTATCTCGACAGTGCATCCGTGCTCGGGGACGTCGAACTGGCGGGCCTCCGCCGCCCGCGCCGACCGATCCGGGGCTGTGACATGCCGTTTCCACCGGCGGAGTTACCCGGCTGGGCGGACTACCTGGCGCCGGCCGGGTTCCGGGACGGCGTGACCGCCGGGCTGTTCACCCCGCACGGGCACTATCTGGGCCTGCTCGCCCTGCACACCGAGGTCGCGGACCAGGTGAGCGACGTCGCCCGGGATCTGATCGGGTTGCTCGCCGCGCCGATCGCCTTCGCCGTGGATCCGCTGCGCTCGATGGCGACGGTCGCCAGGTTGGTCCACGGTGCCGCCGCCGGAATCCTGCTCGCGCCGTCCGGCGCTCTGCTGCCCCTTCCCGGCCTACCGGGCCACCGGCTGCTCGCGCCCGGGTCCGGTGTCCTCGTGGCGGCAGCCCTCCAGCTGGCAGAGGGTGGTCCGTACGCCTCGTTCCTCGCCCCGGCCCAGGGGACGGATGGCGCGGAGACCGTCCGGATCACCGTGCTGGCAGCCCCCCGGGAACTCGAGCTGTTCGCCCCGGCGGTGGTGCTCATCTCGCCGGCGGGTGATCTGCACGGGCTCAGCCATCGGGAGCTGCAGCTGCTGGGGCTGTTGGTGACCGGGGCGTCGGACGAATGGATCGCGGTGGCCATGGGTATCGCGACGGACGCCGTCGCCCGCCACCTCGACCGGGTGGGAGCGAAACTCGTCGCGTCCTCCCGCACCGCGGCCGCCGCGCGAGCTCTGCGGCTGGGGATGTTCATGCCCTCCTCGTTCTTCGTGCGCGACTGAGCCGACGGAACGCACACGCCATGACTGCCTGGAAGGTGGAGTCGGTGCCTCTCCGGCTCGAACTCGTCCGGATCGCCAACACGCCGGCCACCCTGCAGGAGCGGGCAGAGGCTGTCCTGGTGGCGCTGGAGCGCGTCGTGCCCTACGACGCCGCCTGGCTCGCCACCCGCGACCCCGAGCAACGCCGGCATACCCCGGTGGCCACCGCGGGCCGTGCCGAGCCGCTGCGCCGGAACTTCCAGAGACCGGACGCCGACGACGACGTCGAGGAGCTCGGGCTCAACCGCAGCCGACCCCCGATGCTCGCCAGCGAGATCCCGGTCCCCCTGCCCGAGACGCTCGCCTGGGGGGAGTACCTGCTGCCGGCCGGATTCCGCGGCGGCCTGGCCGCCGGGCTCTTCACCTCCGGTGGGCGGCACATAGGCTTTCTCAGCCTGCTCACCGATGACCCGTCCCGCCCGAGTCAGGCCGACCGGCAGGCCGTCGCCGCGGTCACGGCAGTCATCGCGCACGGGCTGGACCGAACCCGGGAGATCGCCGCGACCGCCCGGATCATCCGGTCGGCGAGCGCAGGTGTCCTACTCACCCGCGGCGGGGACACCGTGCCCCTGCCAGGAATGCCTGACCACCGCGTGGTGGCCCCCGGCTCGCCGGTCCTTGACGTGGTCGCGCGGGAGCTGGCCGACAGCGACACCTACGCCACCTTCCTCGCCCCCGACACCACGACCGGGGACGACGGTCCGCTGGTGCGGGTCAGCGCACTGGACTGCGCCTGCCCGGCTCTGGACCACCTGTCCGCCGCAGTGCTCGTCTCCCCGCCGGGGGACGTGCGAGGCCTCACCTCTCTGGAGCTGCGGGTGCTGGGATTCCTGGTCGAGGGGCCCGTGCAGCTGCCCGCCACCGCGGCGGCCCTCGGCGTCGACCAGCGCACTGTGCTTCGTGCCCTTCGCAGGAGCATCGCTGCGCTCGAGGCCACGAACCTCACCGCCGCCACCGTGCGCGCGCTCCGTACCGGGCTCCGCATCCCCCCGGGGCTGGCCGCTCGGACGTGATCGGCACCCTGCTGACGACGGAGGCCGAGCGGCTCGGAGGCTTCAGCCGGGCCACATCCCGGCGAAGTGGTGCACGGGGCCGTGGCCCGAGCCGATGTCCAGGGCGCTGCCGCCCTCGAGTGCCCGTTGCAGGTAGGTCCGTGCCTGCTCGACGATGCCCGGCAGGTCGGAGGTGCCCGATCGGGCGGACAGGGCGGCTATCGCCGAGGACAACGTGCAGCCCGTTCCGTGCGTGGCCGTCGTGGCCACTCGGGGGCGCCTGATGGTCCACACGCCCTCGGCGGTGGCGAGGACGTCGGTGCTGTGGGATCCCCCGAGGTGGCCGCCCTTGAGAAGAACGGCCCGCGGGCCCAGCGCGAGCAGGTCGACCGCCTGCTCTCCGAGCGTGTCGAGGGTGGTGGCGGGGGTGGTGCCCAGCAGCGCGGCCGCCTCCGGCACGTTGGGTGTCACCAGGTCAGCGATCGGCAGCAGGTCGTTGCGCAGAGCGGCGACGGCGTCCTCGTCGATGAGCCGATCCCCGCTGGTGGCCACCATGACGGGGTCGCAGACGATCGGCCCACAGTCCCGTTCCCGCAGCACCGTCACGACGGCGTGCACGACCTCGGCGGTGCCGAGCATGCCCAGTTTGGTGGCGTGCACCTCGACGTCGTCGAGCAGGGTGCCCAGCTGGAGGCCCACGAAATCCGCCGGAATGGGATGCACTCCCGTCACCCCGCGGGTGTTCTGTGCCGTCAGCGCGGTGACCACCGCGGTGCCGTACACCCCGAGGGCGCTGAAGGTCTTCAGGTCGGCCTGTATCCCCGCGCCGCCGCTGGGGTCACTTCCGGCCACGGTCAGAGCGGTCGCGGTCATGACGCCTTCCTGCGGGCGAGGGTGCCGCGCAGCCGGCGAGCCGCCAGGGCCGGATCGGTCGCGGCGCAGATGTCGGAGACGACGCAGATCCCGTCGACCGCGGTCGCCCACACAGCGGCGGCGTTGGTGGCATTGATCCCCCCGATCGCCACGGACAGCAGGCCGCCGGCCCGTGCGGTCGCGGCGAGGGCGGCGATGCCCGCCAGGCCCAGCCCCGGTCCAGCGTCGGGCTTGGTGGGGGTTCCCCAGACAGGGCTGAGCCCCACCACGTCCACCGTGCCCGCGGGGAGCGCGAGGGCACGCCGCAGATCGTCGGCGCTTCCCACCGACAGCCCCAGCACGAGGTCGGGACCGATGAGCTCACGGACCTTCGCCGGCGGCAGATCGTCCTGTCCCACATGGACACCGTCCGCCCCCGCGAGCAGGGCGACGTCGACGGCGTCGTTCACCACGACGGCCACGTGCGGTGCATCGACGAGCGCCTCCCGGACGGCCAGGGTGAGCTCGTACAGCGCTCGGCGCGAGGCACGCTTGTCCCGTACCTGGACCGCCGTGACCCCGCCCGCAACGCCGGCCCGGACCACGTCGGTCACGCCGTGGGGGCGCGAGAGCTCGGTGTCGGTGACCAGGTAGAGCGTGGGGTCGAACGCGGGTCTCACGCCACTGTCCGGACGTCGGCCTCCGCCAGATCGTCCGCGGTGAGGGCGTCCAGCGCATCGATCCAGGCGATGGCGAACGAACCGGGCCCCGGTGCGCGGCGCGCAGCCGCCGAGGCGGCGAGGGCGACGTGCGCATGCGCCGCGACCGCGCCGGTCAGCGGATCGTCGGTGACCGCGAGGTAGGCAGCCACCAACGCTCCCAGCGCGCATCCGGCACCGGTCGTCCGCGTGAGCAACTGGTCGCCTCCGCCGACGCGGACCGTGCGGACACCGTCGGTGATCAGATCCACCGCTCCGCTCACCGCGACCACGCCGCCGGTTCGACGCGCCAGCACGGCGGCGGCCTCGAGGGCGTCGTCCGCGGCCGCGGTGGAGTCGACCCCCCGGCCGCCGGCGCCCGCGCCGGCCAGCGCCATCACCTCGGAGGCGTTGCCCCGCACCACCGTCGGGCCGATGTCCGCCAGCTCCGCCGCGACTCCCGTGCGGAAGCCCAGGCCGCCGACGGCCACCGGGTCGAGCACCCACGGCGTCCCCGCAGTTCCCGCCGAGCGGGCCGCCAGGAGCATCGCCTCGGCCGTCCGCTCGTGGACGGTTCCGACATTGACCAGGACCGCGGAGGCGATCGCCGCGAACTCGGCGGCCTCCTTCGGCTCGTCCACCATGGCCGGCGCCGCTCCCACGGCCAGCAGGGCATTGGCGGTGATCGTCTGCACCACGGTGTTGGTCAGGCAGTGCACCAGGGGGGCGGTGTCGCGCAGCGCGGTCCGGGCTGCACGGAGCGAGGTGGCATTCATGTCGGTCATCCCTCCGCCCGGGTGGGCCGGGCCGGCTCGATGGGGGTGGTGGTGCGGGGACCCGCGAACGGCAGGGCCACGAGGAGGGCCACGGCGAACGATGCGAGCGACGCCGACAGCCACGGGTGGCCGAGGGTGTGGAGCTCGGTCCCGAGGCCGGTCCAGAAGTCCGACCAGCGCGGGATGGCACCCGGGTTCACCAGCTGGTAGACGACGAATCCGGCGGCCCAGGCGATCAGCATCGCCGGTCGCACCGGAGCGTCCGAGGAGATGTCCCAGCCGGCTGCGCGGCCGCGCAGCCAGCACGCGATCAGCGCTCCCGTGAGCGGGATGAAGACGCCGCCGATCAGATAGAGGAAGTTCGTGTACTGGTTGATGTCGATGGTCAGTGCCGTGGCCACCGTCAGCGCGCCGATCCCGACGGTCAGCACCCGCCGGTCCCAGCGCGGCACGATGTTCTGGATCGAGACCGCGGTCGAGTAGACGTTGGCGAAGCTCTGGTCGGTCTCGCGCAGCACCAGGACGGCGAAGGCCACGGCGCCCAGCGGGAGCGACAGGAAGAGGTCGAAGATCCGGTTCGGGTCCTGGTGCACTTCGGCCAGGGCCAGGACACCGACCAGCAGGCACAGGATCTGGGTGGCCCCGTAGCCGGCGAACCCGCCGGCGAAGGCGGAGCGGCCCGAGCGCGCGTGCCGGGAGTAGTCGGCGCCCAGCGGCACCCACGAGATCGTCAGGGCGACCGCGGCGTCCACGGCCAGCCAGAAGCCGCCCCAGGTGCCGGTGACGTGGGCCGCGGGTTGCCGCAGCAGCCCGACGATCAGTACCGCGAGCGCCACGACGACAAGGGCGGACACGTACTTCCGCAGGACGCGGATGGCCCCGAGCGGCCGGATCGTGAGGCCCGTCGTGACCAGTCCGGCCAGCAGCACGGACGCCCAGTGGGGAAGCGAGACCAGCGTCTGAATCCCCGTGGCGATCACGACGAGTTCGAAGACCGCCCATCCGAGGCACTGGGCGATGTTGAGCGCCGTGGGCAGGAAGGAGGCCTTCGCGCCGAGCAGCCCACGCATGAGCACCATCGCGGGCGCACCGGTGCGCTGGCCGAGCACCAGCGACGGCCCGAGCATCGTGCCGCCGATCAGGGTGCCGACCACGATGGCCGTCACCGCCGCGGGCAGGCTCAACGGGCCCGTACCGAACGGCGTCAGGATCGACAGCGCTCCGGCGAACCCGAGCAGGCTGACTCCGAGATTCCCCCAGAACCCCACCTGGTCGAGCAGGCCCAGGGTTCGCGGCGGGGCCTCCAGCAGAGTCGCCGGGGCCTCGGTACCGGCCGGGTCGATCCCGTCGGGCCTTCCGTCCGGCCTGGTGAGTGCGGACATGTCGAAACACCTCTCCCTTCGCCGGTACGAGCCGGATCAGGTTCAAGCGGTCGGTGGCTCCGCAGTCGGCGGCGCAGTGCGCCACCTGTGCTCAGCCGCCCTCTCAGCCCGTTCGGACGGGCTCCCGCGGGGACGAGGAGCAGCCTACGTGCCTGTGGTCTCCGCGGTGAGGGGCTCCCGTGTCAGCTCGACGACGTCGCCGACCACCCACACCGCCGGAGGACGGATGGCTTCCTCGGCCATCGTCTGCGCCAGTCCGCCGAGCGTCGTCCGGACCGTCCGCTGCATCGGGGTCGACCCGTCCGCGATGACCGCGACGGGCGTGCCTTCCGGTCTCCCGTGCTCGACGAGGGCCGCAGCGATGGCCGGGGCCGTGGCGACACCCATGAGGACGACGAGGGTGCCGCGCAGGCGTCCGAGCGCCGGCCAGTCCACCAGCGACTGCGGATGTCCCGGTGGGACATGCCCGGACACGACGACGAACTCGTGCGTGAGCCCCCGGTGAGTCACGGGGATGCCGGCGAGCGCCGGGACGCCGACCGCGCTCGTCACCCCGGGCACCACGTCCACCGGGACCCCCGCGGCCAGGCACGCCTCGACCTCCTCCAGGCCGCGGCCGAACACGAACGGGTCGCCGCCCTTGAGCCGGACCACCCGCTTGCCGGCCCGGGCGTGCTCGATCAGCAGGGCGTTGATCCGCTCCTGGGCCATCGACCGACCCCGTGGCAGTTTCGAGGCGTCGATCACCTCGATTCCGGCAGGAAGCGACCCGACGAGCGACTGTGGGGCGAGGTGATCCACCAGCAGGACGTCGGCCCGCGCGAGCTCCTGCTGCCCCCGGACGGTGATCAGCCCAGGGTCACCCGGGCCACCACCGACGAGCACGACGCGCCCGACGGGTGCGTCCGACGGCTCGGCTCGGATCGTCTCCGTCGTCGTCGGGGGCCCGGGGATGGCCGGGCTGTGCACCCCGGTCCCGTCCAGGATGCGGTCGAGGGCGGAGGCGAACCCGCGTGAGGTCCTCGGATCGCGGACGGCGATCCGCAGGTGGTCGGCCGACAGTCCCGGAAAGGTGTCTCCCCGGCGGACCGCCCACCCCGCGTTCCGCAGCGCGAGGCGCACCCGGGCGCCGTCAGGGACCCGCACGAGCACGAACGAGGCGCTCGGCCGGCCGACCACCTCGACCGCGGGGGGCAGCGCGGCGAGCAGCGCCGTCCGCCACGACGCCAGCTCACGCGCGGCGTGGGCCGCCTCCATCCGCGCGGCGGGGGAGGAGCAGGCCGCGAGGGAGGCCAGCGCCGGAGTGGACACCGACCAGTGCGGCTGCTGATCGCGCAGCGCGGTGATCAGCTCCGGCGCGCCCAGGGCGTAGCCGACCCGTAGCCCGGCCAGCCCCCACGTCTTCGTCAGGCTCCGCACCACCAGCAGGCCGGGCACGTCCCGGCGGGCCGCCAGGGATTCCGGTTCGCCCGGAACCGTGTCGGCGAACGCCTCGTCCACGAGCAGCACCCGGCCAGGGCGGGCCAGTGCGACGAGGCTGTCGGCGGGATGCAGGACGGACGTCGGGTTCGTCGGGTTGCCCAGAACGACGAGGTCGGCGTCCTCCGGGACGGCGGCCGGATCCAGCCGATAGCCGTCAGCCGGGTCGAGGAGCAGCCGTTCCACCGGGTGCCCTGCCGCCCGGAGCGCGACCTCCGGCTCGGTGAACGACGGGTGGACGACGACCGCCCGCCGGGGCCGCACCGCGCGGGCGAGCAGGGTGAACGCCTCCGCTGCGCCGGCGGTCGGCAGCACCTCGTCGGGGGAGCGTCCGTGGGCCTTCGCGACGGCCTCGGTCGCCGGGCGTGGGTCGGGATAGGCGGCCGAGGCGTCCACCGCCTCGTGCAGCACGCTCCGCAGCCAGGCCGGCGGTGTCCCGGCGCGCACATTGACAGCGAGGTCCACGAGGCCGGGGGCCAGCTCGGCGTCCCCGTGGTGGCGCAGGTCGCTCACGGGAACTCGGTCACGGCCATCGCGACGGTGACCCGGCCGTGCACGGTCTTCCCGACGACGAGGGAGCCGCCGCCCGCCAGCGCCGCCGCCTCGGCCACTGACCCGGTTCCCACCTCCGCCGCGACCCGCAGCGACGGTGACGGGACCGCCACCGTCGCGAGCTCGGCGGCGGCGTAGCCGGTCAACGGCCAGCTCCGCCGCGCGGCGGCCGCCGCGATGCCGGGCTCGGCGGCCCGGGCGGACAGGGTGGCGAGTTGCACGTCCGTCGAACCCGGGGGGAGCAGCGTGTCCACGGCCGCGAGCACCTCGTCCGCGCTCACCCCGGAGGACGCCCCGATGCCGACCGTGATCACGTCAGCGCCTGCGCGCGACGGGCGCTCGCCGCGGCGGCGAAGCGGGTGGCCAGCTGGGGGGAGCCGGCCCAGTTCAGGTGCAGGTACGAGGCGTGCACCGAGCCCTGGACGAAGCCTTCCGGGCCGTCGGCGGTCCACTGCCAGGCGGCGGCGGGACCGGCAGGGGGGTCGCTGACGGTTCGGTGGAACTCGTGGCCACGCACCCGGGTGCCGGCCGGTGCGAGGAAGGAATCCGTGACCGCCACTCCGGTCCGGTAGCCGAGGGTCAGCCGCGGCGCCATCGTGGCGGCGGCGTCGAGCACGCCGCACATCGGGACGCCGTCCAGGCTCCGGGCGAGGTAGAGCAGCCCTGCGCACTCGGCGGCGATCGGGGCGCCCTCCGCCGCGAGTCGCGCGACGTCGGCGCGCAGCGACCGGTTGGCCGACAGCTCCGCCGCGTAGACCTCGGGAAAGCCCCCGCCGATCACGAGCCCGGCGGTACCGGGTGGCAGCACCTCGTCATGGAGGGGATCGACCGTCACGACCTCGGCGCCCGTGGCCGCCAGCAGCTCGGCGTTCTCCGCGTAGCCGAACGTGAACGCCGGCCCTCCCGCGATCGCGATGCGCGGCCGGCCGTCCACGGGGGTGACCTCTTCCGCGGGGTCCCACGGCCGGGCGTCGAGCGGGGGAGCGGTGCCGGCAAGGGCCAGGACGGCGTCCAGGTCGACGCCGTCGGCGACCACGTCGCCCAGCCGCGCAACCGTCGCGACAGCGTCGGCCGACCGCTCGGCGGCGGGCACGAGCCCCAGGTGACGTGAGGGCGTGTGCAGCTGGTCCAGCCTGCGGATCGCGCCGACGACGGGCACCCCGGCCGCGCCGAGCGACTCGCGCAGGATCGCTTCGTGCCGGTCGCTGCCGACCCGGTTGAGGATCACCCCGCCGAGCCGGATGCCGGCGTCGAAGGTGGCGAACCCGTGTACCAGGGCCGCGACGCTGCGCGCCTGTGCGGAGGCGTCCACCACGAGCACCACGGGCGCACCGAGCACGGCGGCGACGTGCGCGGTGGAGGCGTAGCCCGGCTCGACCGCCGGATGGGAGGCGCCGTCGAAGAGCCCCATGACCCCCTCGATGACGGCGAGCTCGGCCGGCCGCGGGTGCATCGCGCCGCGGAGGAAGAGCGGGGCGATGCGCTCCTCGCCCACCAGCCACGGGTCGAGGTTGCGGCCCGGCCGGCCGGCCGCCAGACCGTGATAGCCGGGATCGATGTAGTCGGGGCCGACCTTGTGGGGGCTCACCGTGAGGCCACGGGCGGTGAACGCGGCGATCAGCCCGGTGGCGATCGACGTCTTCCCGGCGTTGCTGCTCGGCGCCGCCAGCACCACGCGGGGGACGGCTGCGCTCACGGCGCGCACTCCGAGTTGATCATCGGCATCTGGCTGCCGACACGCCGGCCCCGCGCAGCCACTCGCCGATGATCACGGAGGAGGGGGCGGGGGGTGCTCACCACTCGATCCCTCGCTGGCCCTTCTGGCCGGCGTCCATGGGGTGCTTGATCTTGGTCATCTCGACGACCAGGTCGGCGGCCTCGATCAGCATCGGATGGGCGTCGCGGCCGGTGACCACGACGTGCTGGTTCCCGGGCCGGTTCACGAGCGTCTCCACCACCTCGTCGACCTCCACCCAGCCCCACTTCATCGGGTACGTGAACTCGTCGAGGACGTAGAAGCGGTGCGCCTCCGCAGCGAGATCGCGCCTGATCTGGGCCCAGCCCTCGGCGGCATCCGCGGCGTGGTCGGTCTCGCTGCCCTGGCGGCGCGACCAGCTCCAGCCGCTGCCCATCTTGTGCCACACGACCGGGCCGCCCTCGCCGGTCGTCTCGTGCAGCCGGCCCAGGGCGGTCAGCGCGGTCTCCTCACCGACCTTCCACTTGGCGCTCTTCACGAACTGGTAGACCGCGATCGGCCACCCCTGGTTCCACGCCCGCATGGCCATCCCGAACGCGGCGGTCGACTTGCCCTTCATCTCCCCGGTGTGGACGGCGAGCAGGGCGCGGGTGCGCCGCTGCCGGGTGGTGAGCCCGTCCTCGGGCACGACCGGGACCTGTCCCTGGGGCATGTCAGGCTGCTTCCCGCGCGGTCCGGACGGTCGCCGCCAGGGTGTCGGCGGCCACCTCCTCGAGCCGCAGGATCTGCGCGCCGAGGTACTGGCCGAGGGTGCCTGCCAGCCCCAGCCGCACGGGCCCGGACTCGCAGTCGACGACGACGCTCGCCGTCCCGGTGGCCGCGAGCAGGCCGGCGGCGGCGTAGGTGTCGGCGAGGTGCGTGCCGCCCCGCGGTCCGGTCGCTCGGCCGTCGGTGACCACGACCAGTAGGGGACGGCGCTGTGGATCGCGCACGCGCTCCACTCGGAGGGTCTCGTGCGCCCGCAGCAGGCCGGCCGCCAGCGGCGTACGTCCCCCGGTGGGCAGATCGGTCAGCCGGGCCGCGGCGGCCTCGACCGACCAGGTCGGAGGCAGCGCCAGCTCGGCTGCCGCCCCGCGGAAGGTGACCAGCCCGACCTTGTCCCGGCGCTGATAGGCGTCCAGCAGCAGCGACAGGACGGCGCCCTTCACCGCACTCATCCTGGAACGCGAGCCCATCGAGCCACTGGCGTCGACGACGAACAGCACGAGGTTGCCCTCGCGGCCCTCGAGGGTCGCCTGGCGCAGGTCGGGCCGTTCGATGCGCAGGCCGGCGCCCGTCCGCCCACGGGCGATCTGGTGGGGGGCCGCGGCGAGGACGGTGTCGGTCAGGTGCAGGCGGGTGACCGATCCGGCCGGCTGTGCGGAGCCGACCACCCGACCCCGTTCCGACCGCGCCCGCGAGCGTCGTCCTGCCGCTCCGGCACCGATTCCGGGTACCTCCAGCCGGCGGGTGCGGAACGGGTCGGACGGTGCGGCGGCGGCGCGTTCAGGCGCCGGGGAACCGCTGTCAAGATCACGGGATGTCGACGGTTCGCCCGCGGAGCCGCTATCGAGATCACGCGATGTCGATGGTTCGCCCGCGGGGTCGCTGTCGAGATCACGGGATCTCGGCGGTTCGCCCGCGGGGCCCGGATGCCCGCCTCCGTCGGGGCCGCCTCCGTCGTCGTCGGGGTCGTCGTCCGGTCCGTCGTCAGGGCGGCCGTCGGCGAGCGCCTGGTCGAGGGTGTCGTCGTCCAGGCCCGGAGCGTCGAACGGATTGCGCCGGCGGCGGTGCGGCAGGGCAAGGCGGGCGGCGACTCGCACGTCGTCCTCGGTGACCTCGTCGCGTCCGCACCACGCAGCGTGCGCGATGGCGGCCCGGGCCGTGACGATGTCCGCGCGCAGGCCGTCGACGTCGAACGCGGCGCACACGGAGGTGACCTGCCGCAGGGCACCGTCGGAGAGGACGACGTGCGGCAGTCGTGCCCGTGCCTCGACGATCCGGCGGGCCAGCGCGCCTTCCTCCGCCGCCCAGGCTGCGGCGAAGCCGGCCGGATCGGCGTCGTGGGCGAACCGTCGGCGCACCACCTCGGCGCGTTCGGCCGGGTCCCGGGGCGCGGCCACCTCGACGGTCAGCCCGAACCGGTCGAGCAGCTGGGGCCGCAGCTCGCCCTCCTCGGGGTTCATCGTCCCGACCAGCAGGAACCGGGCCGCGTGCCGCACCGAGACGCCTTCACGCTCGACGTAGGCGGTGCCCAGGGCCGCGGCGTCCAGGAGGAGGTCCACCAGGTGGTCGTGCAGCAGGTTGACCTCGTCGACGTAGAGCACGCCCCGGTGCGCAGCCGCCAGGAGCCCCGGTTCGTACGCCTTGACACCCTCGGTCAGGGCCCGTTCGAGGTCGAGCGATCCGACGACGCGGTCCTCCGAAGCACCGACCGGCAGCTCGACCAGTCGGGCCGGCCGGTCGTGTCCCGGGACGCCGATGTCGTGGGGCCCGTCGGGGCAGCCGGGATCCGGCGCAGCCGGATCGCAGGCGAACCGGCAGCCGGCGACGACGGCGACCGTTGGCAGGACGGCGGCCAGCGCCCGGACGGTCGTCGACTTGGCGGTGCCCTTCTCGCCGCGCACCAGCACGCCGCCGACGGCGGGGGAGACGGCGTTGAGCAGCAGGGCCAGGCGCATGTCGTCCATGCCGACGACGGCGCCGAAGGGGAAGGTCATGCGGGTCGACCGCGCATCGAAGGCATCCTCTCCCCGGGTGTCCACGCCCGGAGGTGGCAGGAACGACGGCGAGAGTTTCCTGGCTCCCGGATCGACGCCCGCCCCCGACCTTCCCGCCCCCGACAAGACCTTCGGGTGCAGTGGTCGTACCTGGGGGCGGCCTCCCCGGTCACAGTGGCGGGACCACGCCGGAGTTCCACCGGCTTCCTCCACTGCCGTCGCAGTTTGCGGGCCCATTCGATCATGCCGGGGCTGCGCGCCGACAGTTGCCCGCTGCCCGGGCGGAGCTCAGCGCGCGCCGAAGCCGCTCCCGGGCGGCAGCAGGGGCAGATCGGTCGGCGGACCGGCCTCGATCGCGCGCCACAGGGCGTCGGTGTCGGCGTGGTCCGCGACCAGGTCGCCCAACCGGTCGAGCCGGGCCTCGCGCACAGCGGCGAAGTCGGTGTCCGGGACGACGGCGAAGCGCCGCCCGCTGATCCGGGCCACCTCCGTCAGGAACGCCCGGCGGAAGCCGTCGTTCTCCAAGGCCCCGTGCCACGCCGTCCCGAAGGTGGAGCCGGAACGCGCGCCGTCCAGGAACGGCTCGGTGCCGTCGTCCACGCACACGATGCCGTGGTGGATCTCGTAGGCCTGGACCCGCGCGCCGAGAGCCTCCCCGACCGGCCGGCCCAGGGTCTTCTCGCGGGCGAAGCGGACGTCCGCCGGCAGCAGGCCGAGCCCGGGAACGGTTCCTGTCCGGGACTCCACGTCGTCGGTGATGGTCCGGGCCAGCATCTGGTGGCCACCGCAGATGCCGAGCAGCGCCCCACCGGCTGCCGCACGCCGCAGCACCGCGTCGGCCAGGCCGCTCTCCCGGAGCCACGCGAGGTCGGCGACCGTGGCCCGCGTCCCCGGCAGCACCACGAGGTCGGCGTCGGCGAGCTCCTCGGGGCGCGTTGCGTACCGCACGAGCACGCCGGGCTCGGCGGCGAGTGCGTCGAGATCGGTGAAGTTCGACAGCCGGGGCAGCCGGACCACGGAGACCCGGAGTACGTCCTCCCCGCGTGGCTGTCCGGCGGCGGGCGTCCAGTCCGCGATGCCGAGGGAGTCCTCGACGTCGAGTTCCAGGCCGGACAGCCACGGCAGGACGCCGAGCACCGACCGGCCGGTGAGCTCGCGGAGGCGTTCCAGGCCAGGGGTGAGCAGCCGGACGTCGCCGCGGAACTTGTTGATCAGGAATCCGGTGACCAGCCGCTGGTCCTCGGGTGGCATGAGCGCCACCGTGCCGTACAGCGCGGGAAAGACGCCGCCGCGGTCGATGTCGCCGACCACGACCACCGGGAGCCGCGCCGCCGTGGCGAGCCCCATGTTGGCGATGTCGTCCGCCCGCAGGTTGATCTCGGTGGGGGAGCCGGCGCCCTCGCACACGACGACGTCGAACCGGGAGCGCAGGTCGGCCAGGCAGTCGAGGACCTGCTCCAGCAGCGCCGCCTTCATCGGCCGGTAGGACAGCGCCGTCACCTCGGCGACCGGCTTCCCGAGGACCACGACCTGACTGGAGTTGTCCCCACCCGGCTTGAGCAGCACGGGATTCATCGCCGCCTCCGGCTCGACGCGGGCGGCCGCGGCCTGCATCACCTGGGCCCGGCCGATCTCGGCGCCGTCGGCGGTCACCATCGAGTTGTTGCTCATGTTCTGCGCCTTGAACGGCGCGACCGACACGCCCTGCCGGACCAGCCAGCGGCAGATTCCCGCGGTCACGACCGACTTGCCGGCATCCGACGTCGTCCCCGCGACCAGCAGCGCGCCGCTCATACGGCAGCCCGCCGCGGCAGCCGGGCCGCGGCCGAGAGGATCGCCGCGGCCAGCCACACGGCCCGGGACAGCCGGACCGCGCGGGGGATGTCGGCGGGTCCTGGCGGGCGGCCGTCGCCCAGCGCCGGACGGTCCTCGACCCGGCCGTCGTAGCTGTTCCGCCCACCCAGGCGCACGCCGAGGGCCCCGGCCGCGGAGGCCTCGCACCGGCCCGCGTTCGGGCTGGGATGCGCGGCGCCGTCCCGCAGCCAGGTCCGGAGCGCGCCGCCGGCCGATCCTCCGGCCAGGGGAGCGCAGGCGACGGTGAGTGCGGCGGTCAGCCGGGCGGGCAACCAGTTGGCGGCATCGTCCAGCCGCGCCGCCGCCCAGCCGAATCGTTCGTAGCGCGGCGAGCGGTGACCCACCATGGCGTCGAGGGTGTTCACCGCGCGGTAGCCGAGGAGACCCGGCAGCCCGGCCACCGCGCCCCAGAACAGGGGCGCGACAGCGGCGTCCGCGGTGTTCTCCGCGACCGACTCCACCGTGGCCCGCGCCAGCTCCGGTTCGTCCAGGGAACGGGGATCGCGTCCGGCGAGCGCCGGCAGCACCGCCCGGGCTCCCGGCACGTCGCCGGCGGCCAGTGCCGTGTGCATGCGGCGGGCCGCTTCGCCGAGCGAGGTCCCGCCGAGCACTGCCCAGGTGCCGGCGGCGGTGAGAACCACTCGGGCGGACGGATACCGCCGGGTGCGCATCTCCAGCACTCTCCCGAGCCCGGCCGCCGCGGCGGTGAGCGCCACGGCGTACACCGTCCCGGCGAGGCGCGAATCGCGCCAGACCCGTTGCTCGAGGGCGGCGGCGGCCGTGCCGAACCCGGCCACGGGATGACCACGCCGGGGGTCGCCCAGCACCAGATCCGCTGCGGCGCCGAGGGCGAGTCCGGTGGCTGTCGTCGCGTCCATCCCGCCCATCGTGTCAACCGCGCTCCGGGGGCTGTCCCTAGCATCGGCGGACATGCGTGTTCCCAGCCGCGATGGCGGCGCCGGACCCGTCGTGGTCGTCGGCATCGGTGCCGACGGCTGGGACGGCCTCTCGCCGTCGGCCCGTCGCGCGATCGAGGCGGCGGACGTGGTGCGGGGGAGCGGTCGGCAGCTGGCTCTCCTGCCGGCCGGGGTCACCGCCGAGCGGGTGCCGTGGCCCTCGCCGATGGGGCCGGCGCTGCAGGGGCTTCCGGCCGCCCACCCCGGCTGCCGCGTCGTCGTCCTTGCCAGCGGCGACCCCATGTACTCGGGCGTCGGCACGTCACTGGTGCGGCTGCACGGGCCGGCCGCCGTCGAGGTGATCCCGCACCCCTCCTCGGTTACCCTGGCGTGCGCGCGGCTGGGCTGGGCGGTCGAGGAGACCACGGTCGTGTCCGTCGTCGGCCGATCCCTCGACCTGCTCACCCCCCACATGACGCCGGACAGGCGGCTGCTCGTGCTGGGCTCCGACGGCCGCACCCCGGCGGACATCGCCCGTCGCCTGACGGAGCGGGGCTACGGCCGGAGCCGGGTCACGGCGCTCGCCCAGCTGGGCGGGCCGGCCGAGGGCAGCTGTTCGGGCACCGCGGCCACCTGGCCCCACGCGGACACCGACCCGCTGGTGGTGACCGCGATCGAGGTGGTGGCCGATCCGGGAACCGTCCCGCTGCCGACCGTGCCCGGCCTGCCCGACGAGGCCTTCGACGACGACGGCCAGCTGACCAAGCGGGACGTCCGTGCGGTGACGCTCGCCCGGCTCGGCCCCCTCCAGGGCCAGCTGCTCTGGGACGTCGGCGCCGGAGCGGGCTCGATCGGCATCGAGTGGATGCGCACCCACCGGTCCTGCTCCGCCGTCGCCGTGGAGTCCCACCGGGACCGGGCGCACCGGATCGCGGAGAACGCCGCCCGCCTGGGCGTGCCCGATCTCCGGGTGGTCGAGGGCCGGGCGCCGGACGCCCTGGCGGGCCTACCGGCGCCCGACGCGGTATTCGTCGGCGGTGGCGCGACGACGCCCCGGCTGCTCGAGACCTGCTGGGAGGCGCTGCGCCCGGGCGGGCGGCTGGTCGCCAACGCCGTCACGGTGGAGAGCGAGGCGGTGCTGGCCGGCTGGTTCGCCCGGGTCGGAGGGGAGCTGGTCCGGATCGGCGTGCAGCGGGCGGAGCCGGTCGGCTCGTTCACCGGCTGGAAGCCGGCGATGCCCGTGACGATCTGGTCGGTGACCAAGCCATGACGGTTCACTTCATCGGTGCCGGCCCGGGCGCAGCGGATCTGATCACCGTGCGCGCCGCACGGCTCATCGCATCGTCCCCGGTCTGCCTCTACGCCGGCGCGCTCGTGCCGCGGGAGCTGCTCGACACCGCCCCGGAGGGGGCCCGCCTGGTCGACACGGCGGACCTCGATCTCGACCGGATCACCGCCGAGCTGGTGGGGGCGCACGAGGCCGGACTCGACGTCGCCCGGCTGCACTCGGGCGACCCGGCTGTCTACAGCGCGATGGCCGAGCAGATGCGCCGGCTCGACGCGGCGGGTGTGCCCTACGACGTCGTCCCGGGGGTTCCGGCGTTCGCGGCGGCGGCGGCGTCCCTCAAGCGGGAGCTGACCGTGCCGGGCGTGGGCCAGACCGTGATCCTGACGCGGACGTCCGCGCGATCCACTCCCATGCCGCCGGGGGAGGACCTCGCCACGCTCGGAGCCGCGCACGCGACGCTGGTCCTGCACCTGGCCGTGCAGCGGATCGCCGAGCTGGTGCCCGAGCTGGTGCCGAACTACGGCGCCGACTGCCCGGTCGCCGTCGTCGCGCGGGCCAGCCGGGACGACGAGCTGATCCTGCGCGGCACGCTGACCGACATCGCCGCCCAGGTCGAGGCAGCCGGGGTGAAGCGGACCGCGGTGGTGATCGTGGGATCGGTGCTTGCGGCGGAGGAGTTCCCCGACAGCCACCTGTACTCGACGACCCGCTGCCGGTGAGCCTGCTAGGCGCGGCCCACGACGGTGCCGGCGCGGTCGATCACGACCACGTCCACCTCGACCGGTGCCTCCCGCAGCACGCTCACCGCGGTCTCGCGGGCTCCGGCCGCGACGAGGGCGCCCAGGGGTATCCCCGCGGCCTGGCACTGCTGCAGCGCGTCGAGCGCGGTGTTGGCCGCCCGGACGCCGTCCACCAGTTCCGTGGACCCGCCCGCCTCCTCGACGAGGGTCGCCAGGGCCTGCGGGTCGACCTGGGACCGCGCCGAGTGCAGGTCGAGATGGCCCTGGGCGAGCTTGGTGAGCTTCCCGATGCCGCCGGCGATGGTCAGCCGGGGCACCGGATGGCGGCGCAGGTACTTCAGCACCGCGCCGGCGAAGTCGCCCATGTCCAGCAGCGCGTCCTCGGGCAGGCCGTACAGCTCGGTGACGACACGCTCGCTCGTCGAGCCGGTGCATCCCGCGACGTGCTGGTGCCCGGCGGCGCGGGCGACGTCGATGCCGCGGCGGATCGAGTCGATCCAGGACGAGCACGAGTAGGGGACGACGACGCCCGTCGTCCCCAGGATCGACAGGCCACCGAGGATGCCCAACCGCGGGTTCCAGGTCCTGCGCGCCAGCTCCTCGCCGTTCTCGACGGAGACCTCGACCACGACGTCGCCGGTGCCGCCGTGCCGGGCCGCGACCGCCGCGACGTGCTCGGCGATGAAGCGTCGCGGCATCGGGTTGATGGCCGGTTCCCCGACGGGCAGCGGCAGACCCGGCTTGGTCACGGTGCCCACGCCAGGGCCTGCTCGGAAGACCACGCCACAGCCGGGGTCGCCGTGGGTGACGCGCACCGACACCAGCGCGCCGTGGGTCACGTCGGGGTCGTCCCCGGCGTCCTTCACGATGCCGGCCGTCGCCTCAACTCCGGTCCTGAGCGACTCCTGGGCCAGCGCGAAGGCCGGGTGCTTGTCGTGGGGCAGGTGGATCGACACCGGATCGGGGAACTCGCCGGTGAGCAGGGCGGTGTACGCGGCGGTCGCCGCGGCGGTCGCGCAGGCGCCGGTCGTCCAGCCGTAGCGCAGGCCCGTGCTGCGCTCCCGTCCCGCCGTGGTCACCTGATCAGCATGCACGGCAGTGATCGGTGGCCCCGCACCCGCCGAGATTCGCCGCACGCCGGTGTCCGGGGGAACGGTTGACAGGCCGGGTGCTGATCCTCGGGGGCACGGGGGAGGCCCGGCGGCTGGCGACGGCGCTGGTCGAGGACGGGATCGATGTGCTCAGCTCACTGGCGGGCCGGGTCGCGGACCCGGTGCTGCCGCCCGGGGATGTCCGTGTCGGCGGGTTCGGCGGCGCCGCCGGACTGGTGGCCTGGCTGCGGGCAGAGCCGGTCGCGGCGCTGGTCGACGCGACCCATCCCTTCGCGGCCACGATGACCGCCTCGGCTGCCGAGGCGACCGGCGTCACCGGCACCCCGCTGCTCCGACTCCAGCGACCGGGATGGACGCCGCAACCGGGAGACGACTGGCGCTGGGTGGACTCGCTCGCCGAGGCCGCCGCGGCGGTCAGCGGTTTCGCGCACGTCTTCGTGACCACCGGCCGGCAGGGGCTCGGTGCCTTCGCGGGGCTTCCCGGTGAGGTGCTGGTCCGCTCGGTCGATCCGCCCGGTTCGTCGCTGCCGCAGCGGACGACGGTCGTCCTCGCCCGGGGGCCGTTCACGGTCGATGAGGAGCTCGCACTGCTCCGGGAGCACCGGGTCGACGTCGTCGTCACCAAGGACAGCGGTGGCGGGATGACCTCCGCCAAGCTCGCCGCCGCCCGCGAACTCGGCCTGCCGGTTGTCATGGTCCGTCGCCCGCCTGCGCCCACCGGGGTGCCGGTCGTGGCGACCGTCGAGGAGGCGACGGCCTGGGTCCGGGACCGGCTGGGACGTCAGGCCGGGTAGGTCCGCGGCGTCCAGACGGCTCCCGAGCCGCTGACGCGGGTCTGCGAGGAGCCGACGAGGACCAGGCACCGCATGTCGACCGTGTCGGGGTCCAGGTCGCCCAGCGACGTCACGGTGAGCCGTTCCTCGGGCCCACCGACGTCCCGGCCGACGACGACGACCGTGTCCGGGGGCCGGGTCTCCAGCAGCACCTTCTGCGCCTCGCCGAGCTGGTGCGGCCGATGCTTCGAGCGCGGGTTGTAGAGGGCGATGACCAGGTCGGCGGCCGCGGCGTGCCGGAGCCGGTCGACGACGACGTCCCAGGGCTTGAGCACGTCGGACAGAGACAGCACGCAGAAGTCGTGGCCCAGCGGGGCGCCGACCTTCGCGGCCACGGCCTGGGCCGCGGTCAGCCCGGGCACGATCCGCACGGGCACGTCGGCGAACTCCGGCCGGTCGGCCACTTCGAGCACCGCGGCGGCCATCGCGAAGACCCCGGGATCCCCACTGGAGACCACGGCGACGCGGCGTCCGGACCGCGCCAGCTCCAGCGCGTGCGCGGCCCGGTCGGCCTCGACCCGGTTGTCGCTGGGGTGGCGGGTCTGCCGCGGGTTGGCCGCCACCCGGTCCAGGTAGGGCCCGTAACCGACCAGATCGTCGGCGGCGGCGAGGGCCTCGGCGGCCTCCGGCGTCGTCCACGCGCGTGAGCCGGGGCCGAGGCCGACGACGACCACCTCGCCCGGGCGGGACCCGGCGGCCGGTTGTTCCGGGACGCTCATCGGCGGGGTCAGTGGGCTGGGCAGCAGGGCCAGGGAGAAGTACGGGACGCTCGCGGGATCGACGTCGGCCAGCGGCATGGTGCGCTGCTGGCCGGTGGTCGCCCGCTCGACGTAGAGCGCACGGTCGAGGACGCCGGCGCGCTCGAAGGCCTCGCGCACCTCGGGGAAGGTGCGGCCGAGCTTCATCACCGCCGCGGAGTCCGTGGTGGCGAGCCACTCGGCGAGCTCGTCGGCGCCCAGGGTGCCGGGCAGCACGGTGAGCACCTCGTCGCGCTCGACCAGCGGCCGCCCGACGGCCGCGGCCGCGCCGCTGACGCTGGTCACGCCCGGCACGACCTCGGTCGGGTAGCGGTGCGCGAGCCGCTTGTGCATGTGCATGTAGGACCCGTAGAAGAACGGATCGCCCTCGGCCAGCACGACGACGTCGCGGCCGGCGTCGAGATGGGCCGCCAGCCGGGCGGCGGCGGACTCGTAGAACTCGTCGATCGCGCCCTGGTAGCCGCCTGGATGGTCGGTCGTCTCGGTCGTGACGGGATAGACCAGCAGTTCCTCGATCTGGCCCTCGCGCAGGTAGGGCGCGGCCAGCGCGCGGGCGACCGACCGCCCGTGCCGGGCGGCGTGGAAGGCGACGACGTCGGCGGTGCCGATCAGCCGGGCAGCCTTGACCGTGACCAGCTCCGGGTCGCCGGGGCCGAGTCCGACCCCGTACAGGCGGCCGGTCATTCTTCCGTGCTCGCGATCGCGTTGACCGCCGCCGCGGTGATCGCGCTGCCGCCGCGGCGGCCCCGCACGACGAGGAAGTCCAGATCGGAGGCGGCCAGCGCCTCCTTCGACTCGACGGCCCCGACGAAGCCGACCGGAATGCCGAGGACGGCGGCCGGCCGGGGCGCGCCCCTCCCGATCATCTCCAGCAGGTGGAACAGCGCGGTGGGGGCGTTGCCGATCGCCACGACGGCGCCGTCGAGCCGGTCCCCCCAGAGCTCCAGCGCCGCGGCGGTGCGGGTGGTGCCGAGCTCGGCGGCGAGGCCGGGCGTGCGCGGGTCGTTCAGCGTGCAGAGGACGTCGTTGTCCTTCGGCAGGCGGCGCCGGGTGATTCCGGAGGCGACCATCTGCGCGTCGCACAGCACCGGCGCGCCGGCGTTGAGGGCATCGCGGGCCCGCTGCACCACACCGGGGGAGTGGGCGAGATCGTCGACCAGGTCGACCTGACCGCTCGCGTGGATCATCCGCACCGCCACCTGCGCCACGTCGGCGGGCAGCCCCGTGAGGTCGGCCTCCGCCCGGATGGTGGCGAATGACTGCCGGTAGATCTCGGCGCCGTCCTTCTCGTACTCGTACATCAGCTCTTCTCGACTCGATAGCCGGTGGCCGTCGCGAGGACGTCGACGACGTCGCCCCGGGGGCGACCGCAGCGACGTTCGCACCCGGCCCAGTGCTGGCGGGCCCCGTCGGCGGGGAGGGTGCCGGTGGTGACAGCCGCGGTGGCGTCGGCACGGACGTCGGCCCGCGACTTGGCGCAGCCGGGCAGGCCGGCGCACGTGGTGACCCGGAGCCAGGCGCTGCCGGGCTCGAGAACCAGCCCGGCCGCGGCGAGTTCGGCTGCGGCTCCGGCGTCGGGCCGGTCGGGGATCGCGATGCTGCGCCACGGCGTGAGCTGCGCGTCGGTGGCGAGTTCCGCGATGAGATCTGCCTGGGCGGCGGTCAGCCGGCCCAGCGGGACGACGGCGACCAGCGCCATCCGCCCGTCGGTCTGGGCCACGGCGCCCGCGGGACCGCTCGCCGGTGAGGGCGGGACGGCGACCGGTTCGGTGCTCGTGCCACCGACCCGGCCGGCGATCCGCGCCGGTCCGTCCTCGAGCTCGGCCAGCCGCCAGGCGGTGCCGCCCTGCTCCGCGCGCTCGGCCAGGAAAGCGCGGGTCGCGGCAAGGGCGAGCGCCACCGCGTCGTCCGGCGTGGTGCGCAGGCCGCTGTCGGCGCCGCCGAGGGTGAGCGCCACCGTCTGCGGGTCCAGGTCGAACAGGCCGACGTCCCCGCCGAGCCCGGCGACGTCACCGCGGCCGTCGTCGAGGGTGACGAGAAACCGGCCCGGCAGGCCGGCGAGCGCCGGCTCGGCGCACAGCCCGGCGTCGAACGCCGCACTCCACGGGCGGACGTCGACGGAGCCGCCGGGTGTGCGGCCGGAGAGCGTGCTCGCCACGAGATTGCGGACCCGTTCGTGGGTCGCGCTGGGCAGCAGGCCGCCCGCGGCGAGCCGGTCGCCCAGCTCGCCCTCCCCGCCGGCAGTCAGCCCGCGAAGCTGGACGTTGCCCCGGCTGGTGAGTTCCAGGGCGCCGTCCCCGAGGTCACGCGCGGCCGTCGCCAGCGTCCGCAGTTGCGTTGCGGCGAGCGCGCCGCCGGGGATCCGGATCCGGGCCAGGGCGCCGTCCGCGGCCGCGTGCGTTTCCAGCGCGCCCGGGCAGGAGTCGGCCCGCTCGCGCGTAGGAAGTGCGGTCGGTCCGGGAGACATGGCGCTGGCGAGGCTACTTCCCGGTCGGCGTCCCCTCGGAGGCGCCGCCGATGGCCGCGGCGGCGAGCTCGGCCGCGAACGGGTGGCCGAAGAGGCCCGGCAGGCCTCCGGTGTGCACGAAGACGGTGCGCTCACCCGGGTGGACGGCACCCTCGTCGATCGCGGCGGCGAGGCCGGCCAGGGCCTTGCCCGTGTAGACGGGATCGAGGATCAGGCCCTCGGTGCGGGCCGCCATGCGCATGGCCTGGGCGGCCGCGCGGGTGAGCATGCCGTAACCCGCGCCGACCCGGTCGTGGTGCACGCGGACCCGCCCGGGGGAGGCGTCCAGCGCGGCTGCCAGGGCGGCGACCCGCTCGGCCGCGTCGGGCACTGCCCCGACGTCGATCCCGACCACCCGCTCGGGCCCGAGGCCCGCGACGAGCCCGGCCATGGTGCCGCCCGACCCCACGGCCACGACGACGTGCGCTGCGTCCGGTGCCTGCTCCCGCAGTTCCGCGGCGCAGGCGAGGTAGCCACGGGCGCCGACCGGCGAGGAGCCGCCGAAGGGCAGGACGGCGGGGACTTCGCCGCGAGCGCGCAGTCGATCGGCGACCTGCTCGACGATGTGGTCCAGCGCAGCGCCGGACGCCGTGCGGGCGAGCACGAGCTCGGCTCCCAGCAGCTCGTCCAGGGCGAGGTTGCCCGGCCGGCCGGTGATCGGGGTGCCGCCCAGCACCAGGGTCGCCTTCAGCCCGCAACGCGCGGCGGCTGCGGCCGTGCAGCGTGCGTGGTTGCTCTGCACGCCGCCGCTGGTGACCAGTACGGTCGCTCCGGCCGCGACTGCCTCGCCGATCAGGTGTTCCAGCTTGCGGACCTTGTTGCCGCCGCCGAGGTCGGTCAGGTCGTCCCGCTTGATCCAGAGATCGTCCTCGCGCAACCCCAACCCGACGGCCAGCCGTGGTGCCGGCTCGAGCGGGGTGGGCCAGCTCGACAGTGCGATCGGTGCGGTGGTCCCCATCACGGTGCTCACCATGTCGATCCTGCCGAGGCGGACGCGTGAAGGACACCGGTCATTTCACCGTGTGCAGGTGTGACACCGTCGTTCGAGATCGACATGCACTCGGAGTACCTGCGGGCTGACCTCCTGTTCGCGACGAACCGGCTGACGTCCCGGTCAGGACCCGGAGTCAGTCCCCCCCTACTCGGTCCAGTGCTGCTCCAGCCTCGGATCATCCGCCGGCACCGAGCGCAGGGACGCCAGCAGGTCCTCGACTGCCGCCAGGTCGTCCGTCGCCTGGAGCGAGGCCACGGTGCCCGGGGCAACCTCGATCTCGACGGAGGCCCGGGCGCCGTCGGTCGTGGGGCTGATGAGGGCCTGATGACCGCCGAGGTCGATCAGTCGTGAACCGACGGACGCGTGGCTCAGCATCGGGACGGCATCCTGGCCATGGACGACCTCCACCAGTCGCTCCTGCCCGTCGTCCCTGAACCGCACGTACCAGTCCAGGCCGGTGCGCGTCGTGTCGTAGGGAGCGCCGGTGCGCCGGTGGACGGCGGTCCATGCCGGTGCGACAGCCGGGTCCCAGGAGACCTCGGAGCCGTCGGTGGATGTCGCGGCGAGGACCCTCCGCGCTTCGTCGAGGGGGAGCCCAGCGGCCTCGGCGACCCACTGCCGACCGTCGTCGTCGCTCCAGATCCAGCGCTGGAAGGGTTCTCCGACGTCGAAGGCGAAGAGGCGGGCGGGCCGACCGTCGACGGTGTCCGCGGCCGATCCCCCCAAGACCTTCTCGTCGATCGTCGCCTGAAGGGGGCCGAGGACCGCGAGCCGTCCGGTCACCGTGCCGTCCAGCCCGATCCGCAGGACCGCGAGGGACGGCGGCAGGCACCAGCCGGTCGCCGTCGTCGACCGGGCGAAAACGGCGTCCAGGGACCAGCCGGCCGGGACGTGGTCGGGAAGCAGACGGATGCCGGCTTCCTCGGCGTCGATCGGCTCGGCGTACCCGGTGCCGCAGTCCAGCGTGCCGTCCGAGGCGACCGCCGCAGGCACGACTCCGGGAGCGCGGGAATCCTCGGGAAGGACGGCGCTGAGCACGAGCGGGACAGCGGTCAGGAGGGCCGCCGCCGCGGCCACGAGGGTCAGCCGGTGCCGCCAGGCCGGCTGTCGCGACCCGGCCCGCGGGGGCAGGGCCGTGGCCCGAGCCTGGTCGACCCTCCGGCGAGCCGCCAGGAGCACCTGGTCGTCCGCCGGCGTAGCCGAGGTCGGCTGCCGGAGCGGGTCGGCGTTCCGCAACAGGATGTCCAGGTCAGCGGTCATGTGGCACCTCCGGGGAGCCCAGAACAGGGTGGGGGAACAGGGGTCGAGGGGCGTCGGTCGGGTCGGGCGACCGCTCACCGAGCAGTGCGACGAGACGCCGGCGGGCCCGGTGCAGTCGCACTTTGAGCGCGCCCTTCGAGCAGCCCACCGCCGCCGCGGCCTCCTCGTGGCTGAGCCCGTCCCATGCGATGAGCGTGAGCAGCTCCCGGTCGGCATCCGGCAGTCGGCGCAGGGCGGTGGTGACGGGGTCGTCCTGCACCGGCTCCGGCCACGAGACATCGGCGTCGTCCTGGCTGTTGTCGGCGATGCGGTCGGACAGGGCGGCACGCCGGCGGCGGCTGCGCCGGACGTTGGCGCTCACGTGCCGGGCCACACCCAGCAGCCAGGGCAGGCCGTAGGGCGGCACCTCGTCGAGCCGGCGCCAGGCCACCACGAACGTCTCGGCGACGACGTCCTCGACCTCGTCGGGAAGGACGTGTCGACGGGCATACCGGAGAACCGCCGGCGCATGCTCGAGCCAGAGACGGTCGAACACCTGCTCCGTGCTGTCGCTCACGGCGACACCTCTGCGTGACCCACACCCAGGAGTGTCCGGATCAGTGCGGACGGTTACAGGACGCCCCTCGATGCGCATGCATCGCTATCGGGGGAGCCTCCGGCACAACCTGCGTCCGCGGCCTGATTTCCCTCTCTGAGCTGCGGTTTCTGTCAGTACCTCCCGCTAGTTTCGGTCTTGTCGGACGCACGCTGAGGGAGGAGGTCGACGATGTCGGATGGCGCTCGGTCGTCGACCAGATCCTGGCGCTCGACCCCGCTGACGAGGATCCCGCCGACCTCGGCGACGCCGAGCTGCTGCCGACCGTCGAGGACCTGCAGGCGGCCATCAACAAGCTCACCGCCCGGCTGACCCGCGTCGTCCGCACCACCGACGTGCGGGAGGTCTATCGCGACGACGGCATGGGGTCGATGAAGTCCTGGCTGACCGGGCACTGCCGCGTGGCAGGGCGCGACGCGGTGGCGCTCGTCAGGGCCGGCCGCGGGCTCGAGGAGCTGCCCGAGGTCGCGGCCGCCTTCGCGGCGGGGGAGGTGACGTCCGCGCACGTCGCCGTCGTCACCGCCGCTGTCACCCCTGCGCGGATCGCTACCGCCGAACTGCACGGCATCTCGCTCGCCGAGACGGACCGCGTCCTGGCCGGTGCAGCCCGTCAGCTCGCGCCGGAGGACACCGCGAAGGCGGTACGCCGCTGGGTCGCCGGGGTCGACCCGGACGGCGCCCTGGACGATGCCGCTGACGTCCACCGCCGGTTCACGACGGCGGTCTCGCTCGGCGGCCGGGTGCACCTGAGCGGGCACCTCGACCCGGTGGGCGCCGAGACCGTGCACACCGCCCTCGAAGCGGTCATGAACGGTGACCGGCCGCCTGGTGACATCCGCAGCCATGCCGAACGCCAGGGCGATGCGCTGGTCGAGCTGTGCCGGCGATCGTTGCTGACAGGCGACCTCCCGGAGGTGCGCGGCGAGCCGGCGCAGGTCCGGGTGGTCATCGACTGGCAGTCCTTGTCGGCAGCCCGGGCTGCTGCGGGGGTGGCTCCGGGCGAGCTTCCCTTCGCCGGCCCGATCACCCCGGAGACCGCCCGGCGCCTGGCGTGTGACGCGAACGTGGTCCGCGTGATCACTGGTCCGAGCGGGCTGCCGCTGGACGTCGGACGGGCGCAGCGCACCGCGACCGCCGCGATCCGCCGGGCCGTCGAGCTGCGGGACGGGCACTGCGTCTTCGCCGGCTGCACGGTCCCGGCTGCCTGGTGCGACGTCCACCACGTCATCCACTGGGCCCACGGCGGGCCGACGAGCTGCGACAACGCGGCACTGGTCTGCGAACGCCACCACACCTCGGTCCACGAAGGTGGCTTCGTCCTCCGTCGCGACCCCGAGACCGGGGGCTGGCGGACCTACCGTCCGGACGGCAGCGAGATCGTCACCGCCCGCGGGCCCTGACACGGAGGCGGGGGAGTGGCGCGCGGTCAGGCTGGACCGCTGTGCAGTCATCCGGGCTGCACGGTCGGCCTCGGCAGGTGCACAACGGTGGAGCCGGGCACGTTGGCCATCCTTGACCGATCAGCTCGCGGACCGATGAGTTGCGAGGACGGGTGCGGTCTCCACGTCAGAATCCTGGGCCTCCGACCAGGCGTTCCGCGCCCACGTCGGGACCGGCGCATCAACCATCGCGAGAGGGAGCCACCATGGGCAGGATCAGCGTGCACGAGTTCGTCAGCGTCGACGGCGTGTTCGAGAACCCGAGCTGGACGGCCGACTACGGCTTCACCGAAGAGATGGGCCAGGCGATCGGTGCATTCACGGCATCCAGCTCAGCGATCCTGCTCGGTCGCACGACCTACGAGATGTTCGCCCCCGCCTGGTCCACCCGCACAGTCGACGACGATCCCGGCGCCCCGTTCTTCAACGACACCCCCAAGTACGTCGTCTCCTCCACCCTGCTCTCCGCCGACGACTGGAAGAACTCCACGGTCCTGGGCGCCTACGACGCGCAGGCCATCCGCGACCTCAAGAAGGAGACCACCGGCATCTACATCAGCGGTAGCGGAACCCTGGTGCGCGCGCTGCTGGCCGATGGTCTCGTCGACGAGCTGCACTTGCTGGTCTACCCGGTCGTGCTGGGGTCCGGGGCCACGCTGTTCCCGGAGGGCACCCGGCGCACGCCGCTGGCGTTGGCGGCCCAGGAGGGATTCGACAACGGAGTGCTGCACCTGACCTACACACCTGCAGCGTCCTGAAGCCTCGTCCCGCCCCCGACTCCTCCGCCTGGGGCCACCGCTTGCTGCCGACCTCAGCGCGGCCGGCCACCGGTTCTACGAGCGCCTCGGCTTCCACGCGACCCACGAGGGCTTCGAGCTCCAGCTGTGAGCGCGCCGGTATCGGCCGCCCGGTACCGTCTGCGCATCACGGCAGTGCGGCAGGAAGCCGGTGGAAGTCCGGCGCGGTCCCGCCACTGTGAGCCCGGGGGACCGGGCGAGCCAGACACTCCGGCTGCCGTGCCCGACGACCCGGGGCGCGGACCCCGAGTGAGGTAGCGCGTTGAGCGACCGGCCCGTATTCACCCTGCTGTCCACCAGCGACACCGACCTGCTGTCGGCCCGCGCGAGCAGCGCCACCTGGCGGCTGGGCAACCCGGCCCGCCTCGACGACGGTGGCGTCGCAGCGCTGGTCGAGGGCAGCGCCCTGGTCGTCGTCCGGCTGCTGGGCGTGCGCCGGCAGTTCGAGGAGCTGCTCGCCCCGCTGGTGGCCGGGTCGGTGCCGGTCGTCGTCCTCGGCGGCGAGCAGGTGCCCGACGCCGAGCTGATGGAGCTGTCCACCGTCCCGATGGGCGTGGCCACCGAGGCGCACGGCTACCTGGCGCAGGGCGGTCCCGACAACCTCACCCAGCTGCACCGCTTCCTCTCCGACACGGTGCTGCTCACCGGGGAGGGCTTCGAGCCGCCGTCCGTGGCCCCGGACTGGGGGGTGCTCGACCGGGCCGCCCGTACGTCGAGCGGTCCGCGGGTCGCCGTCCTCTACTACCGGGCGCACCACCTGTCGGGGAACACCGCATTCGTCGAGGCGCTCTGCACCGCGATCGAGGACGCCGGCGGCCAGGCACTGCCGGTGTTCACCTCCAGCCTGCGCTCCGTCGACCCAGGTCTCCTCGAGACACTGCGCACCGCCGACGCCCTCGTGGTCACGGTGCTCGCGGCCGGCGGCTCCCGGCCGGCCACCGCCCAGGCCGGCGGGGACGACGGCGCCTGGGACGTCGGTCAGCTCGCCGCGCTCGACGTCCCGGTGATCCAGGGGCTCTGCCTCACGAGCAGCCGCGCCGACTGGGCGGCCAACGACGACGGGCTCTCTCCCCTCGATGTCGGGAACCAGGTCGCGATCCCGGAGTTCGACGGCCGGCTCATCAGCGTTCCCTTCTCCTTCAAGGAGACCGACGCCGACGGCCTGACGCACTACGTCGCCGATGCCGAGCGCGCGGCCCGGGTAGCGGGCACCGCGGTGGCGCATGCCCGCCTCCGCCACACCCCACCGGCCGAGCGCCGGATCGTGGTGATGCTGTCGGCCTACCCGACCAAGCACGCCCGTATCGGCAACGCCGTCGGCCTCGACACCCCGGCCTCCGTCGTCCGGCTGCTGGCCGCCATGGCCGATCAGGGTTATGACGTCGGCCCGTTCGACGGCCCGGATGCGCTGCCGGGCCTCGCCGACCTCGACGGCGACGCACTCGTGCACGCGCTGATCGCCGCCGGCGGCCAGGATGCCGACTGGTTGACCGAGGAGCAGCTGTCCGGCAATCCCGTGCGCATCCCGGCCGCGGAGTACCACGCCTTCTTCGAGACCCTGCCGGCTGACCTGCGCCAGGCGATGGAGCGGCACTGGGGTCCCGCACCGGGGGAGCTGTTCGTCGACCGCAGCAACGACCCCGAGGGCGAGATCGTCTTCGCCGCACTGCGGGCCGGCAACGTCGTGGTGATGGTGCAGCCACCGCGCGGCTTCGGGGAGAACCCGATCGCGATCTACCACGACCCCGACCTGCCGCCGTCCCACCACTATCTCGCCGCCTACGGCTGGCTGCGGACAGCCTTCGGGGCGCACGCACTCGTGCACGTGGGCAAGCACGGCAATCTGGAGTGGCTGCCCGGCAAGACAGTGGGGATGTCGGCCTCGTGCGGTCCGGACGCCGCGCTCGGCGACCTTCCACTGGTCTATCCGTTCCTGGTCAACGACCCCGGCGAAGGGAGCCAGGCCAAGCGCCGGGCGCACGCCACCCTGGTCGACCACTTGGTCCCGCCGATGGCCCGCGCCGATTCCTACGGCGACATCGCGCGGCTGGAGCAGCTGCTCGACGAGCACGCCAACATCGCGGCGATGGACCCCGCGAAGCTGCCCGCCGTCCGGGCGCAGATCTGGACGCTGATCCAGGCCGCCAAACTCGACCACGACCTGGGTCTGGCCGACCGCCCGCACGACGCCGAGTTCGACGAGCTGGTCCTGCACGTCGACGGCTGGCTCTGTGAGATCAAGGACTCGCAGATCCGCGATGGCCTGCACGTGCTCGGCGCCCCGCCCACCGGTCAGAACCGCGTCGACCTTGTGCTGGCGATGCTGCGCGCCCGGCAGATCTGGGGCGGCGCGGTCGCCCTGCCCGGCCTGCGCGAGGCGCTCGGGCTGACCGAGGACGGCACCGCCGGCCTGGGGGCGACCGACGCGGTCGAGGAGCAGGCCACGGCTCTGGTGTCGGGGATGGAGTCGCGCGGCTGGACCGCCCCCGCCGTCCCCGAGGTGGTCCGCGGGGTGCTCGGCCGCGACGACGACGCCGTCGCCGGCGTCCTGCGCTTCGCCGTCGACGAGGTCGTGCCTCGCCTCGAGCGCACCACCGACGAGCTGACGGCGACCCTGCACGCGCTCGACGGCGGCTACGTGCCCGCCGGACCCTCGGGCTCACCCCTGCGCGGACTGATCAACGTGCTGCCGACCGGCCGGAACTTCTACTCCGTCGATCCCCGTGCGGTGCCGTCGCGCCTGGCGTGGGAGACGGGGCAGGCGATGGCCGAGTCGCTGGTCGACCGTTACCGCGCCGACACCGGCGAGTACCCGCGGTCGGTCGGCCTGTCCGTGTGGGGCACGTCGGCGATGCGGACCTCCGGCGACGACATCGCCGAGGTCCTCGCGCTGCTCGGCGTCCGGCCGTTGTGGGATGACGCGTCGCGCCGGGTGACCGGTCTGGAGCCGGTTCCGCTCGAGGAGCTGGGCCGGCCGCGGATCGACGTCACCGTGCGGATCAGCGGTTTCTTCCGGGACGCGTTCCCGCACGTGGTGACGATGCTCGACGACGCGGTCACCCTGGCGGCCTCGCTGGACGAGTCCGACGACGAGAACTACGTGAAGGCCCATGTGGACGCCGACGTCTCCGCGCACGGTGACCGCCGGCGGGCGACCACCAGGGTGTTCGGCTCCAAGCCGGGAGCCTACGGCGCCGGGCTGCTCTCGCTCATCGACAGCCGGAACTGGCGCGGCGATGCCGACCTCGCCGAGGTCTACGCGGTCTGGGGCGGTTACGCCTACGGCCGTGGCCTGGACGGCGTCGCCGCACGGCCGGACATGGAGACGGCCTACAAGCGCATCGCCGTCGCCGCCAAGAACGTGGACACCCGCGAGCACGACATCGCCGACTCCGACGACTACTTCCAGTACCACGGCGGGATGGTGGCCACGGTGCGCGCGCTGACCGGTTCGGCACCCAGGGCCTACATCGGTGACTCCACCCGGCCGGAGTCGGTGCGGACCCGCTCGCTGGTGGAGGAGACCTCCCGGGTGTTCCGCGCCCGCGTGGTCAACCCCAAGTGGCTGGCGGCCATGCGCCGGCACGGCTACAAGGGCGCATTCGAGCTGGCCGCCACCGTCGACTACCTCTTCGGCTACGACGCCACCACCGGCGTCGTCGCCGACTGGATGTACGAGAAGCTCGCCCAGACCTACGTCCTGGACCCGGAGAACCGCGAGTTCATGGAGAAGTCCAACCCGTGGGCACTGCACGGCATCGCCGAACGGCTGCTGGAGGCGGTCGACCGGAAGATGTGGGCGTCACCCGACCCGGAGCTGCTCGCCGAACTGCAGCAGGCCTACCTCGACACCGAGGGCGACCTCGAGGGCGGCGAGACCGCGGCCCAGCAGGGCGCACCCGCCTGACGCCCGAGCAGGAGAACCCTGATCACAGGTCGATCTCGAGCCGCGTGACGCTCCCGTTGGGCGGGGTGACTGCCGGCATGGCGTCGGGGCCGAGCCCGCAGGCGACGGCCTGGACGGCGCGGATCGTGTCGCCGTGGGTGACGAGGGCCACGACGGCGGCCGGCGGCTCGGCGCACAGGCCCTTGAGGTACGCCTCGACGCGACCGTGCAGCTCGGCCAGGCTCTCGCCGCCGTCGGCCGCCCAGTGCGGGTCGGTCCAGTCCACGACGTCCCACAGCTCGCGGGAGGGGCGGCCTTCGAGGGCGCCGTAGCCCTGCTCGCGCAGCGCGGGTGCGAGGGTCACGGCAAGCCCGGTGGCGTGGGCGCAGTGCTCGGCGGTCTGCACTGCGCGGCGAAGGTCGCTCGAGATGAGGGCGCCGGGCCGCAGGCCCCTCAGCTCCCGCGCGGCAGCGGCGGCCTGGGAATGGCCGAGCTCGGTGAGCGGGACGTGCGGCGTCTGGCCCTGCAGGAGGCCGGCCGCGTTCCACTCGCTCTGACCGTGGCGGACGAGCAGCAGGGTCAACGGGCGGGCCATGTGGTCGGAGCCTAGGTGTAATGCCCAGCCGCGTTGTCGACGGTGATCCGGCTGATCGGTGGGTTTCCGCCGAGTGCGGTGTGGGTGCGGTGATGGTTGTAGGTGTGGAGCCAGTCGGGCAAGGCCGCGGCTCGGTCG
>JAODNN010000150.1 GCA_025465355.1 Blastococcus sp.
ACCCGGAAGCTAAGCCTCTCAGCGCCGATGGTACTGCCCCGGGGACGGGGTGGGAGAGTAGGACACCGCCGGACAACCATTACCGAAGGGGCCCCAGCATCCGTGCTGGGGCCCCTTCGTCATGTTCTCCTGTGCTCCAACCCCGCTGAAGCAGTCAGTTGTGACGCGCTCGAGCGGAGGCGGTCGGTTCCGCGGCATTCGGGGACGGTGGTTCGCTGCTGGTCGCGTCGGGTCGTGGTCGGCGGTTGCTTGGTATCCGCAACGACTGTTGGATGCATCGGGGCGGCAGCCGCCGCTTGACGGATGCCCGGACCTCACGGAACCGTTCGTGGGGCCCGGAGCCGGACATCTCGCCCGCAGCAGGGCGCTCCGAAGGGATCTCCGTGAGACTTTCTGGACGACGACAGGCCCTGTTGGTGGGGATCACCGCCGCCACGCTGGCCTTCTCGGCAGGCGGCTCGGCCGTCGCGAAGCCGTCCGCGCCCGAGAGCACGCGCAGCGCCTTCGACCACATCTACGTGATCATGCTGGAGAACCACTCGCAGTCCAGCGTCATCGGCGATCCGAACGCCCCGTACCTGACCGGTCTTGCGCACACGTACGCCATGGCCGACCGCTACTACGGCGTCACTCATCCGTCGATGCCCAACTACATCGCCTCGGTCGCGGGTGACAACTTCGGCATCCAGGACGACAACGACCAGAACGTCGTGAACCTCGACCGCAGGAACCTGGTCGACCAGCTGGAATCGGCACATGTGCGCTGGGGTGCGTACATGGAAGACCTTCCGGCCAACAAGCTCGACCGGTTCAACCCCTCGGAAGCCGCGCCGTTGTACGCCAAGAAGCACAACCCCTTCGTGTTGTTCGACGACGTCGCGAGCAATCCGGCACGGATGGCCAAGGTGCGGGACTACAGCCGGCTGGGGACCGACCTCAACGGGGGCGACGCGCCTCAGTTCGTCTGGATCTCGCCGAACCAGTGCAACGACATGCACGGCGGCGTCCCGGAACTTGCGGATCACCCCGAGACGCCGTGCCCCTATGGCAGCGTCAAGGATGACGCCAACGACGCTTCGCTCAAGCGCAAGGCGGACGCGTTCGTGAGGACGGCGGTCTCCACCATCACGCAGTCGCGCGCATGGACCCGCAGGTCGGCCGTCGTCATCGTCACTGACGAGAACGACTTCCAGTTCAGCAACGAGCCGACCGGCCACTGGGAGAGCGCTGAGGGGTGCTGTGACTCCCCGTACGTCCCCGCTCACGACGGGCGGGTGTCGCCGAACTGGCCCGGCGGAACCTACGGCGGCGGCCTCATCCCGGCCATCGTGGTGACCGGGGCCGGCCCCCGGCACGTGGTCGATCACACCCCCTACAACCACTACTCGCTGCTCACGACGATCGAGGACAACTGGGGCCTGGGGCACCTCGGGCACGCGGGTGACACCGCCGGCGGCGTCGTCCCGATGTGGAAGGCGTTCCTCGGACACGCCTGATCTCCGGCACCGTGAGTACACCGTGGTGAGTTCCGGGTGCAACAGGAATGTCCCGTGCCAGGGTGAGCGTCCGAGCCCCGCCCGCAAGGGAGGTTCTGCCCCCGTGCACCTGTCGCCGCACGAGCAGGAACGGCTGCTGCTCTCCTACGCCGCCGCGCTGGTGCCGGACGCCGCCGTCCGGGTGACCGCGTGAGCGCTCTCGTCGTCCGCGCGCAGCGGGTGGTGCTGCCGTCCGGGACCCGCGCGGCCGCGGTGCACACCGCGGACGGCCGGATCATCGCCGTCACCGGCTACGACGACGTGCCGGGGTCGGCCGTCACGCTCGCCGACGACGAGGTGCTGCTGCCGGGGCTGGTGGACAGCCACGTGCACGTGAACGAACCGGGCCGGACCGAGTGGGAGGGCTTCGCGACCGCGACCCGGGCGGCGGCCGCCGGCGGGGTCACCACGATCGTCGACATGCCCCTCAACTCCATCCCCGCCACCGTGTCGATGGAGGCGTTGCACGTGAAACGTCACGCGGCAGAAGGCCAGGTCGCGGTCGATGTCGCGTTCTGGGGAGGGGCCGTTCCCGGCAACCTGGACCAGCTGCGTCCCTTGCACGAGGCCGGCGTCGTCGGGTTCAAGTGCTTTCTGCTCGACTCGGGTGTCCCGGAGTTCCCGCCGCTGGACGACGCCGGCCTCCGCGCCGCGCTGACCGAGCTCGCGACATTCGACGGACTGCTGATCGCGCACGCCGAGGACGCCGAGGTGATCGCAGCGGCGCCCGAGCCGCGGGGCTCGAGCTACGCGGCTTTCCTGGCGTCGCGGCCGGGCGCGGCCGAGGAGTCGGCGATCGGCCGGCTGGTGGCCGCGGCCACGGACACGGGGGCGCGGGCGCACGTCGTGCACCTGGCCGATGGCGACGCCCTGCCGATCCTGCGCAAGGCGCGGGCGGATGGGGTGCGGATCACCGTCGAGACCTGCCCGCACTACCTGACCTTCGCGGCCGAGGAGGTGCCGGACGGCGCCACGTCGTTCAAGTGCTGCCCCCCGATCCGCGAGGCGTCGCACCGGGAGGCCCTGTGGGCCGCGCTCGTCGACGGCGACCTCGACGTGGTCGTCAGCGACCACTCGCCGTGCACCCCCGAGCTCAAGCTGCTCGACCACGGTGACTTCGGTGCGGCATGGGGCGGGATCGCCTCGCTGCAGGTCGGGCTGCCGGTGGTCTGGACAGCCGCGCGTGCGCGGGGCATCGCACTGGGCCAGGTGGTGCACTGGATGGCCGAGGCGCCGGCCCGGCTGGCCGGGTTGCCGGCCAAGGGCGCGATTGCCGCCGGCCGGGACGCCGACCTGGTGGCCTTCGCGCCCGACGAGCGCTGGACGGTCGGCGAGCTGCACCACCGCAACCCGGTGACGCCCTATGCGGGCCGGGAGCTCGTCGGGGCCGTCCGCCGGACGTGGCTGCGGGGGCAGCCCGCCGACGGCATCCCCCGCGGACGGCTGCTCGTCCGCGGGACTGCCGGATGACCGGCTACTGCTGCTCGCGCTCCTCGCGCGTGGTCTCCTCGTAGCCCTTCGGGTCGCTGTCCACGCCGCCGGCGGGATCGGCATTGCCGAGGGCGGTCTCGGCGGGCAGGTGCTCGACGTAGTCCTTGGCGCGGGTCTCGAGGTCGTCGTGGTCGGGGGTGGTCATGAGTGCTCCTCGTACCTCATCGGGCCGGTGGCGCGCGTCCGCTTCGCGCGTTCTGCCACAGTGGCCCCGCGTCCGCCAGCAACGCAAGGAGCCCCGATGACCGTCAGCACCTCCAGCGACTGGGCGCGCCTGCCCGATCTCGCCGGTCGGGCCCTCGGCGGTGCCGTGGTCGCCGCGAGCGACGAGTTCTTCGCCGCCAAGGAGAACCTGGTCCGACCGGAACCCGCGGAGCCCCGCACCGAGTTCGGGCACAAGGGCAAGGAGTACGACGGCTGGGAGACCCGGCGCCGCCGTACCCCTGGGCACGACTGGGCGGTTGTCCGGCTCGGGGCGCCCGGCATCGTGGCCGGCGTCGTCGTCGACACCGCGTTCTTCAGCGGCAACTTCCCGCCGCGCGCGTCGATCGAGGCGGCCGCGGTGGAGGGCCACCCGTCCACCGACGAACTGCTCAAGGCCGACTGGCAGCCGCTGTTGCACCTCTCCGGCCTCGAGGGTGACACCGCCAACGCCTTCCCGGTCGACTCCGACCGCCGGGTGACCCATGTCCGGCTCTCGATCCATCCCGACGGCGGCGTCGCGCGGCTGCGGGTGCACGGGACCGTGCTGCCCGACCCGAGGCTGGTGGACGCCGGGCCGTTCGACCTCGCGGCGCTGGAGAACGGCGGCCTCGTGACCGCGGTGAGCAACGAGTTCTACGGCCGGCCGCAGCAGCTGCTCAGCCGCGGACCGGCGCGCTCGATGGGGGAGGGCTGGGAGACCGTCCGCCGCCGCGACTCGGCCAATGACTGGGTCGAGGTCGCGCTCGCCTGCGAGGGCGTCGTCACCCTGGCCGAGCTGGACACCTCCTGGTTCCTCGGGAACGCTCCCGGCAGCGCCGCCCTGACCGGCGTCGGTCCGGACGGCGAGGTCTCGCTGGCGCCGCGCACACGCCTGCAGCCCGACACCCGGCACCGCTTCGTCCTGGACGCGGCGCCCGGCGTCGACCGCGTCCGGCTCGACGTCTTCCCCGACGGCGGCATGGCGCGACTGCGGCTGTGGGGGCGGCCCACGGCGGCGGGGCGGGCGGCCCTGGGCCGGCGCTGGTTCGACGCGTTGCCCGACGTCCAGGCGCTGGAAGTGCTCGGCTCGATCGGGATGTCCCCGCACCAGGCGGGTCGGCTGGTGGGTGCCCGCCCGCTGGGCGCCCGGGTGCCGGAAGCGATCGCCCCCTTGGTTCTCGGACGCCGCTAGGGTCCGCAGCCACCGCCTTTCCGCGCTCCCACCGCTGCCGAGGAGGACCCATGACTCGTCGTCGATATCCGGTGTTCCTCCCGGTCCTGCTCCTGGGGCTGTCCGCGTGCGGGAGCCACTCGCTCACCGCGACCTCGGTGGCCACGGGCGCGGAGAACGCACTGGAGAAGCAGGTCGGGACGCGCCCGACGGTCAGCTGCCCGAACGATCTCGACGCCAGGGTCGGTGCAACCACGCGGTGCACGCTGACCGCGGGCTCGGATCCCACGAAGTACGGCGTCACGGTGACGGTGACCTCGGTCAAGGACGCGAACGCGACCTTCGACGTCAAGGTGGACACGAAGCCGGTGAGCTGACGGGAACCCGGCGCGTCCCCGGGTTCGGCAGGATGCCGCACGTGGAGACTCCCGCGCGCGCCGATCTGCTGGTCACGGACGCCGAACTCGTCGCAACCGTCGACGACGCCCGGCGGGAGATCCGCGGCGGCTGGGTGGCGGTGACCGGCGGCCTGATCAGCGGACTCGGCGGTCCGGGCGATCCGCGACCGGACGCCGCCCGCACGATCGACGCCCGCGGCTGCCTGGTGACGCCGGGCCTGGTGAACACCCACCACCACCTGTACCAGAACCTGACCCGCGCGTTCGCCCCCGCACTGTCCGGGGGGCTGTTCGACTGGCTGGCCACGCTCTATCCGCTGTGGGCCCGGCTGGACGAGGAGGCCGCCTACGTCAGCGCGTACGTCGGCCTGACCGAGCTGGCGCTGGCCGGCTGCACCACGTCCACCGACCACCTCTACGTGCACCCGCGCGGGGCCGGTGACCTGATCTCGGCCGAGGTCGCCGCCGCCCGCGACCTGGGGATCCGTTTCTCCCCGACGCGGGGCTCGATGTCGCTGTCGGTGAAGGACGGCGGGCTGCCCCCCGACTCCGTCGTCCAGGATGACGACGAGATCCTGGCTGACTCCGAGCGGCTGGTCGCTGCGCACCATGACCGCTCGCCCTCCGCGATGACCCGCATCGCCCTGGCCCCCTGCTCGCCGTTCAGCGTCTCGACGTCGCTCATGACCCGGACGGCCGAGCTCGCCGAGCAGCTCGATGTCCGCCTGCACACCCACCTGTGTGAGACGCAGGACGAGGAGGTGTTCTGCATCGAGCGGTTCGGCCGTCGGCCGGTGGACTACCTGGCGGACGTCGGCTGGATGAGCGACCGGGTCTGGCTGGCGCACGTCGTGTGGCCGGACGCCGACGAGGTGACCCGACTCGGCGCCGCGCGGGTGGGGGTGGCGCACTGCCCGTCATCCAACATGATCCTGGGCAGTGGACTGGCCCCGGTCGCCGAGCTCCGGGCCGCCGGCGCGCCGGTCGGGCTGGGCGTGGACGGGTCGGCGTCCGCGGACTCGGCCTCGCTGTGGCTCGAGGCCCGGACGGCGATGCTGCAGGGCAAGCTCCGGCACGGCGCCGGGTCGATGTCGGCGCGGGACGCCCTGGAGATGGCGACGCGCGGCGGGGCGGCCTGCCTCGGGCGGTCCGGCGAGATCGGGGAGCTCTCGGTCGGAGCGTGCGGCGACCTCGTCGTCTGGCCGCTGACCGGGCCGGCGTTCGCGGGCGCGCTGTCGGACCCGGTGGAGGCCTGGCTGCGCTGCGGGCCCGTCGCCGCGCGGGACACCGTCGTCGCCGGGCGGCTCGTGGTCGGGGACGGCGTCCCCGTGCACGGCGGCCTCGACGAGCAGCTCGCCATCCACCGCCGGGTCGCCGAGCGCCTGCAGGCTACGGCCGACCTGCTGTGACGCGCTGAAGCAGTCCGCCGTCGCGCGTCGACGCGGCGAGGGGCATACGAGGCCGTAGAGTCCGCTCCCGCTGTCGGCCGCTGTCAGGTCAGGAGAAAAAGGGTGTCAGTGCATCCCCTCGGTGGGCGCAAGCTGCCGCGGTCCAGGGGTTTCCGGCTGCTCGTCGGGCTGGGGATCACGGTCGTGGTCGTCCTGGTCGCGGTCGTCCCCGCTCTCGCGTTCCTCACCGGATTCACCAAGGCGGACGGCGGGCACGTCGTCGTCGTCCGCAACGGCGGCCCGTTCGACGACAACAGCATCCGTCAGGTGATCGAGCCGAACTCCAGCCTCACCTCCACCGGCCTGTTCTCCTCCGAGCACCCGTATCCGTCGACGCAGCGCAACTTCAAGGTCAGCGGCGCGAAGAACGCCGACTCCAACGAGGTCATCAACGTTCCGACCAAGGACGGGGTCCTCGTCGGCGTCGAGGGCACCTTCTATTTCGACGTCAACTTCGGTGACGAGAAGGTGATGCGCGCGTTCGACGACAAGTACGGCACGCGCACCTATCCGGCGCCGGGTGCGACCGCCACCTATGCCTGGGACGGCGACGCCGGCTGGAGCGCTTTCCTCGAATTCACCCTCGGCAACCTGGTGCAGAACGTGCTGCGCCAGGAGATCGGCAACGTGGAGTGCGCCGACCTGGTCGCCTCGTGTTCGCTGGCGGCAAACTCCAGCGCCCAGGCGGCCGCGGCGCACATCGACCCGAACGCCAACGGCAACCGGACCATCAGCCAGGTGCAGCAGGCGGTCAACGACGCCTTCACCCAGGACGTCGACAGCGTGCTCGGTGTGCCGATCCTCATCCACCCCCGGTTCGTGCTGAGCAAGGTGGACCTCCCGCAGAACGTCCAGGAAGCGATCAACAAGGCGCAGGCGGCCTTCGCCGGCGTCACCGAGTCGCAGGCGGCGCTACAGCGTGCGCAGATCGACGCGAAGGCGAACGCGGCTCGGCAGAGCGGCTACAACTCGTGCCCGACCTGCGCCCAGATCGACATCCTGAAGTCGCTGCCCAGCGGGCTCACCACGTACGCGCCGGGCCAGGGTTTCGCCGTCACCGGTAGGTAAAGGACCTCCCTGCCCCCCACCGCTCGCAGGCCCCGTCCAGGGCACCGCGCCGAGCGTGCGAGGGGTGGGGAGGACGGGTCCTCTGTCACAGGGCGGCGGCGAGGGCTTCGAGGTCCTCGACGGAGGCGTCCAGGTGCGGTGAGATGCGCAGCACCGGGCCGGTCAGCTCACCAGGGGCACGCTCGGCGCCGATCGCGCTCGCGACGATGCCGTGGTCGACCAGCAGCCGCCTGCGGGCGTCGACGACGTCCACGCCCTCGGGTGGGCGCAACGTCGTCGTCGCCGTCGGCTCGTCGACCGGCTCGACGACCTTCCACCCGCCGACGTCGTCGAGCAGCTCTCGGGTCGCCCGTCCGAGCGCGGCCAGCCGGGCGCGAACCCGGTCCGGACCGGCGGCCAGGTGGTCGCCGACCGCGACGACCAGCCCCACCCGGCCGGCGACGTGCGCCTCACCCGACTCGAAGGCCCGCATCGGCGGCTCGCCCTCGGGTTCGGGCAGCACCGGGGTCAGCTGGGCGGCCAGCGCAGGGCGCACACACAGGACGCCGACCCCGCGTGGGCCGGCCAGCCACTTGCGGGAGGTGCTGTAGACGACGTCGGCACCGAGGTCGACGTCGGTGTGGCCGAGGGACTGGGCGGCGTCCAGGACCAGCGGCACGCCGGCCTCCCGGCACAGCGCCGCGATCTCGCCGGCGGGCTGGAGCAGCCCTCGATGGCTGCCGATGTGCGTGAGGTGCACGAACCGGGGCGGGTCATCGGCGAGCAGGCGGGCGACCGCGTCGACGTCGGCGCGCCCGATGCCGTCCACCGGGAGCGGCTCGGGGCGCAACCCGTACGTGCGCAGCTGGGCCACGTTCGGCGCGTATTCGCCGGGCAGGCAGGCCACCCGTGACCCCGGGGACAGCCGCCAGCCGGTGAGCAGCGCGACCAGCGCCGCCTGCGCCGATTCGACGAAGGCGACGTCGGCCGCGGCCATTCCGACCAGCCCGCCGAGCACCGACCGGCCCTGCTGCAGCAGGTCGTCGGCCGCGGCCTCGGCCACGTAGCCGCCGAGCTCGGCCTCGTGCCGGGCGTGGTGCGCCGCCGCCTCGAGCGCCCGATGGCTCTGCCGACTGCACGCGGCACTGTCGAGGTGCCGGCCGGCCGGCCGGGGCCGCCCCGAGCGCCACGAGGCCCCGAGTTCCTCGTGTGGGAGGGGGTCGGCGAGCGGGGCGGTCACGGGGGCACGCTAGGCGATGCCCGGAAATCGGCTACCCCGGTACCGCCAGCAGGACGCCGAAATCCTCGTCCGGGTCGGTCCACCAGTGCGTCATCGACAGACCGGCGGCGGCGAGTTCCCGCTCCACGCCGGAGCGCCGGAACTTCGCCGACACCTCGGTGCGCAGGTCCTCGCCGGCGGCAAACCTGGTCTCCAGACCGAGGGCGGGCACGGTGACGACCTGATCGACCCGCGACCGCAGCCGCATCTCGATCCACTCCTGTTCCGGGTCCCACAACGCCACGTGATCGAAGGCGTCGAGGTCGAAGTCGGCCGCGAGCTCCCGGTTGAGGACAGCGAGCACGTTGCGGTTGAACGCGGCGGTGACCCCGACCGCGTCGTCATAGGCGCGCACGAGCCGGTCAGGAGCCTTCACGAGGTCGACGCCCAGGAGGAAGGTGTCGCCGGGCTGCAGGGTGCCGGCGAGCTCGGCGAGGAAGTCCGCACGGGGCCCCGGTTCGAAGTTGCCGATCGTCGAGCCGAGGAACGCGACCAGGCGTCGCCCCGAGGACGGGAGCTCGCCGAGGTGCCGCGTGAAGTCGCCGAGTACCGCCTCCACGGACACCCCCGGGTATTCCGCGGTGATCGCGGCCCCTGCTGTCCGAAGCACCGAGGGGTCGACGTCGAAAGGCACGAACCGTCGCAGCGTTCCCGCCTCCTCCAGCGCGGTCAGGAGCAGCCGGGTCTTCTCCGAGGTGCCGCTGCCCAGCTCGACCAGGACGTCGGCACCTGCCGCCTCGGCGATCTCGCCCGCGCGGGCCATGAGAATCGCGCGCTCGGTACGGGTCGGGTAGTACTCGGGCAGGCGGGTGATCCGGTCGAACAACTCGCTGCCCCGCGCGTCGTAGAACCACCGGGGCGGCAACGTCTTCGGGGTGGCCGTGAGCCCCGTGAGCGCGTCGGCACGCAGGGCCGCTGCGGCGTCGTCCGGCCGCAGATGGAAGGTCAGCGAGACGGTCATGCGGATTCCTGTCCGTCGGGGGCGAGCGAGGTGAGCGACACCCCATCGGGGGTGACTTCGATCAGGTACCGGTCGGGGACGTCGATCCACCCGGGGTCGTCATCCCACGGCTCGCTGGCCACGGCGCTCCCGTCCGGCGTCGAGAGCACCGACAAGGTGTCGCCCCAGGTGGTCGCCAGCAGCCGGGTTCCGTCCGTCGCCAGCAGGTTCAGCCGGGCTGCGGGGTCGCGTCGGGCCACCTCGACGACGGTCTCGCCCAGGGCACCAGGGCCGCGGTCGAACACGAGCGCGGCCAGCAGCGCGCTGTCGACGACGGACTCGGCATCCCGGGCCGGGGGCAACACCGCCCGGTCCACCCTGCCGTTGTGCGAGAGCAGCCAGTGGCCGTCGGTGAATGGCGCCACCGCGCTCTCCTCCAGCGGCATGCCCACGGTCGCGGAGCGGACGGCCGCGAGCACGCACCCGGAGGAGATCACCGGTGCGACGGAGGCGAACGAGGCGTCCCCCCACAACGGCCGCGCCGAGCGCCAGCGGGCCGGCTGGGCGCGGTCGGACACGTAGAAGCCGACCCCCCAGCCGTCGGCGTTCACCGTCCCGTACCGCTGCCGGCGGGGCGCCCACGACTGCACGAGCAGGGACGACGGTGGCTCCAGGAGCAGCGACGCGAGGGTGCGCGGCCGGCCCAGCCAACCCAGGTGGCGGCACACGGTCAGGCGTCCGTCGTCTCGACGTCCCAGGCCAGCCGGATGCCGCTGAAGATCTGGCGCCGGATCGGGTGGTCCCAGTTGCGGAAGCTCGGCCGCAGGATCGACGCGGCAGCCGCCCACGAGCCGCCGCGCAGGACCCGGTAGTCACCGTCGAAGAACGGCGCCGAGTAGGTGGCATAGAGCATCGGACGGAACCCGGGCCACGGCCGGAACGGCGACGACGTCCATTCCCAGACGTCGCCCATCAGCTGCTCCACCCCGTACGCCGACGCCCCGGCGGGGTAGGCCCCCACCGGCGCCGGCCGGAGCGCGCTCCCGCCGAGGTTGACCAGGGACGGCGTCGGCTCGGCCGAACCCCACGGGAAGCGCCGGCGTCGTCCCGTCGCCGGGTCCCAGACCGCCGCCTTTTCCCACTCCGCCTCGGTCGGCAGCCGGGCCCCGCTCCAGGCGGCGTACGCCTCGGCCTCGAAGAACGTCACGTGCTGGACCGGCTCGTCGGGCGGCAGCTCTTCGACGATCCCGAAACGGGTGCGCGTGCCGTCCGGTCCCCAGAACCGTGGTCTTTCGAGAGCAGCCGCCTGCCGGTGCTCCCAGCCCCGCTCCGACCACCATCGTGGCGTCCGGTACCCGCCGGCGGTGACGAAGGCGGCGTACTCGGCGTTGGTCACCGGCACGCGCCCGATACGGAAGGCCGGGACGTCGACCGTGTGCGCGGGACGCTCGTTGTCCAGCGAGAACGGCTCCTCCGCGGCGTCGACTCCCAGGACGAACGGGCCGCCGGGAACCAGTACCGACGTGCCGGCCGGCCCGGGACGCCCCGGCGGCACGGGCGTGCCGGCGCCGAGCAGGGGCGGTCCCGATCGCAGTTGCAGGGCCTGGAGCATGGTCTCGTCGTGCTGCTGCTCGTGGCTCACGACCATGGCGAAGTCGAACGGATCGTCGGCATCGCCGAGGCGATCCAGCCGGTCCAGCACCCGGCCGCGGACATCCAGGCAGAACGCCCGTGCCTCCACCGGGGGCAGCAGCGGCAGCCGGTTCCGGACGGCGCGGGGTTGGGTGAACGCGTCGTAGAGCGCCTCGACGGCGGGGGGCAGCAGGCCCGGCCGCGCGGCGTCGCCGTGGCGCAGCAGCCACAGGTCCTCCTGCTGCCCGATGTGCGCAAGGTCCCAGACCAGCGGGCTCATCAGGGGGCTGTGCTGCCGCACCAGTTCGGGCTCGTCGTGGTCGGTGAGCCGCAGCGTCCGGTCGCGCGCTGTCGTGAGTTGGCGGGACAGGTCGTCGCGCAGGTCGCTCATCACACGCCCTCCTCGGTGTCCGTCCCGCTGCGCAGGGCGCCGACGGCGCCGCCCTGGGCCGCGGCGGCCAGCACGGCGTCCCCCGGGCACGCGCCGCGATCGGTCAGCACGGCGAGCGCCTCGACCTCCGGCCGCAGGCCCGCGGGAACGGCGTCGACCGCGGCTGCCAGACAACCGCGGGCCGCGGCGCGCAGGGCGTCGTCGGCCAGGCCCAGGTGGGCGGCGCGGTCCCAGGCTCCGGCGACGGGGGCGCTCGCCGCGGCGGCGCGGTCGGCAGCGACCGGGTCGTCGAGCAGGGTGGCCGTCACCGCGGCCAGGGCCGGCCACCACGGCTCGGGGGCGGCGTCGAGGTAACGGATCTCGAGGTAGCCGCGGGGCCGGACCGGCGGGAACAGTGTCGTGAGGTGGTAGTCGAGGTCCGCCGCGGTCGGCCGACGGCCGCCGAGGTCCGCCTCACCGGTGACCCAGTCGGCGAACGCCGTCCGGGTGCGGACGGCCTGGGCCGCGCCGGTGACCGGGTCACGGACCAGCATCACGGGCGCGGACAGCGCGTAGGCGGCCCATTCGCCGGCCGGGTCCTTCCCGCCCAGCAGCGGCCCGCAGCGGGCCTGGTCGAGAGCTCCCCAGATGCGCTGGCGGCTCGATCGCCACCCGGTCCGGCGGCCGCCCACCAGCGGCGAGCAGGCCGAGACGGCCACCAGGACCGGGCCCAGTTGATGGGCCAGGGCGACCCGGTCGCTCCATCCGGCCTCCGGACCCGCATCCACGTTGACCTGCAGAGACGCGGTGGCGGTCATCATCGCCAGGCCCGCGTCCGGGCAGCCGACAGCGGTGAAGTGCTCGGCCATGGCCGCGTAGCGAGGGGCAGGGTTCACCCGCCACGCGCGGCGCAGCGGATCGGTGCCCATCAGCACGAGGCCGAGACGGACCTCGGCGAGCGCGGCGCGAACGACGGCCCGGTCGGCCCGCAGCGCCGCGACGGCGGCAACCACATCCGCTTCCGGAGGTCCCGAGAGCTCGACCTGACCGCCCGGCTCGAGGCTGATCCGGCTGCCCCCGGGAAGCCGGTCGAGCGACTCGACGGCGGCCCGGATCCGTGGCCAGGGAACTCGCTGGTGCGGCGCGTCCAGGTCGACCAGGTGAGCTTCCAGCTCGAGCCCTACGCGACCGCGAGGGCCGGCCCGGAGGGCGGCACCGGTGACCTGTTCGACAGCCGCGTCGAGCGATGTTCGGAAGCAGGCCGGCAATGCCTTGGGAACGGGGGCCACGGGCCCCACCCCCTCCAGGTCCGGACCGGTCAGGATCGACCGCGGGTCGGTGCGGGGGCGGCCCGTTGTGGCCGTCCTCACAGACCATCCTCCACGCCTGCGTCCTGAGGTCAACCGGGTAGGACGTACAGCGGTTGAACTCTGCTTCGCGGGAAGATCGGTTCGTGGATTCCTCTGTCAGCCGGGACCGGGATGCCGCCGGCCGTGCCCGCAACGCCCGGCCACGCGATGCGCTCGGCCGCCCGCTGCCCTACGACGCGGAAGGCGAGGAACGCGCGCCCGAGGGCGTCGTCCGGGAACCGGTGGCAGCCCTCGACGAGGCGCAGCGGCTGCTGGACGCCGGGCGGCCGTTCCACGCCCACGAGGTGCTCGAGGACGCGTGGAAGTCCGCGCCGGAGGCGGAACGGCAGTTGTGGCGGGGGCTGGCGCAGCTCGCCGTTGGCCTCACGCATGCCGCCCGCGGGAACGCGCGCGGCGCCGACACCCTGCTGCAGCGGGGAGCGGGCAACATCGCGCCCTACGCCGCGGCGCCTCCACACGGTGTCGACGTCGCCGGACTGACGGCCTGGGCGCGCGCCACCGCGGCCGGCGCCGTCGCCGGCCGCGCCACCGACGCTCGCGCGCCGCGGCTGCGATGCTGAGGATCACTCCCGCCCGACAGCAGAACCCGCCACGGCGGTGAGACGATGGCCCCTGAGATGAGCAGCGAAACCGCGTCCGTCACCGGCGCCGAACCCGCCCTGGCCGAGCCGACCCCCGTCCCCCGGGGCCCGGTCACCTCCGCCTCGTACTCGATCACCGTCCGGGTGACCGCCGATGGCGATCCCGCCAGCATCGGGCGGATCGCCACCGCGGTCGGGTCCGCCGGGGGAGCGGTCACCGCGATCGACGTAGTAGACAGCCGCTCCGACGGGCTCACCGTCGACGTGACCTGCTCGGCCGCCGACGCCAGCCACTCCGAGGAGATGGTCGCGGCGCTGCGCGCGGTCCCCGGCGTGAAGGTGCGCAAGGTCAGCGACCGCACGTTCCTGCTGCACCTGGGCGGCAAGATCGAAGTCGCCTCCAAGGTGCCGCTGAAGACCCGCGACGACCTCTCGATGGCCTACACGCCCGGCGTCGCGCGGGTCTGCCTGGCGCTGGCCGACCACCCCGAGGACGTCCGCCGGCTGACCATCAAGGGCAACACGGTGGCCGTCGTCACCGACGGGTCGGCCGTGCTGGGCCTGGGCGACATCGGTCCGGGCGCGGCGATGCCGGTCATGGAGGGCAAGGCTGCGCTGTTCAAGCGATTCGCCGACATCGACGCGTGGCCGATCTGCCTGGACACCCAGGACGTCGACGAGATCGTGCGCACCGTCGAGCTCATCGCCCCCGGCTTCGGCGGCATCAACCTCGAGGACATCGCTGCGCCACGCTGCTTCGAGATCGAGGCCCGGCTGCGCGCGAAGCTCGACATCCCGGTGTTCCACGACGACCAGCACGGGACGGCGATCGTCGCGCTGGCCGCGCTGAAGAACGCGCTGCGGGTGGTGGACAAGCGCCTGCCCGACGTGAAGATCGTCGTCGCCGGTGGCGGGGCGGCCGGGACGGCGATCGTGCACCTGATGCTGCTGGCCGGCGCCGGGCAGGTACTGGTGTGGGACCGCGAGGGCATCCTGTCGCCCGACGACGACCGGCTGCCGCCGGCAAAGCACGATCTCGCCGCACGGACCAACCCCGGCTGCATCCGCGGTGAGCTGCCGGACGCCCTCGACGGCGCCGACGTCTTCATCGGGGTGAGCGCGGGCAACGTGCTGGCCGTCGAGGACCTCGCCCGCATGAACGACCGCGCCGTCGTCTTCCCCATGGCCAACCCGACGCCCGAGGTGGACCCGGTGCGGGCCCGTCAGTACGCGGCGATCGTGGCCAGCGGGCGCTCGGACCTGCCGAACCAGATCAACAACGTGCTGGCCTTCCCTGGGGTGTTCCGCGGGCTGCTGGACGCCCGGGCCACCGAGATCAGCGACGGGATGCTGCTGGCGGCCGCCGATGCGCTGGCCGCCGTTGTCACCGACGACCAGCTCAACGCCAACTTCATCATCCCGAGCGTCTTCGACCACGCCGTCACCACGGCTGTGGCGGCCGCCGTCGCCGACCGGGCCAGGCATGAGCCCGGCGCGACCGTGACCGTGCGCGACGACAACGGCGACGGTGCCCCCGCCTCCTGACCCGATCGGGGCTTTCCGTACAGCGGGCCCGGCACGAAGGTGCCCGGGTCGGGGATCATGGGCGGATGCCCGAGTTGCCCGAGGTCGAGGCGCTGGCGGCGTTCCTGCGCGAGAACGCCGTCGGCCGCGTCCTGACACGTGCCGATCTGGCCTCGGTGCAGGCGCTGAAGACCTTCGACCCGCCACTGTCGGCCCTCGGTGGGCTGGAGATCACCGGCGCCGGGCGACACGGCAAGTTCCTCGACCTCGACGTCTCGGGTGTCCACCTCGTCGTCCACCTGGCGCGGGCCGGCTGGCTGCACTGGCGGGTGGGTCTCCCGGCTGCTCCGCCCAAGCCGGGCAAGGGGCCACTCGCGCTGCGCGTCCACCTCGATGACGGTCACGCTGATGTACCCGCCTCCGGCGGGGTGGGTAATGACGGACCCGCCTCCGGCGGGGTGGGCTTCGACCTCACCGAGCAGGGCACCCGCAAAGGGCTCGCGGTCTACGTCGTCCGGACGCCGGCGGAGGTGCCGGGTATCGCGCGGCTCGGTCCGGACGCACTCGAGGTCGACGCCGAGACGTTCGCCGCGCTGCTGGCCGGCCGCAGCGGGCAGCTCAAGGGCGCACTGACCGACCAGACGATGATCGCCGGCATCGGCAACGCCTACTCCGACGAGATCCTGCACAACGCCCGGCTCTCGCCGTTCAAGATGGCCGACCGGCTCAGCGACGACGAGGTGCTCCGCCTCTTCGACGCGATGCGGAGCACGCTGACCGAGGCGCTGGGCCGCCAGGAGGGCCAGAAGGCGGCGACCATGAAGGGCGAGAAGCGCGCGGGGCTGCAGGTGCACGCCCGCACCGGCCTGCCGTGCCCGGTGTGCGGCGACACCGTCCGGGAAGTCAGCTTCGCGGACACCTCGCTGCAGTACTGCCCCACCTGCCAGACCGGCGGGAAGCTGCTGGCCGACCGGCGGATGTCGAAGCTGCTGCGCTGACATGGTCGCCGGCCTCGTGACGTTCGACCTGTTCAGCGCGCTGATCGACTCCCGGACGGGCGGTTCGGCCATGCTCGCCCGGTTGGCGGCAGACCGCGGCTGGGACGTGGACGGCGAACGCCTCTACGACGTGTGGGACGCCCGCAACAAGGCCTCGCAGCGGGACCTCGCCGCGTGGGTGCCGTTCGCCGAGCACTGCCGCCGCGCACTGGCCGGCACGTACGGCGAACTCGGCCTGGACGGCGATCCCGACGCCGACGTCCTCGACCTGCTGGCCTCGGTCTCGTCCTGGCCGCTGTGGCCGGACGTCGCCGCCGGGTTGCCCGCCCTCGCGGCCCGGTACCGCGTCGGGGTGCTCTCGAACGTCGACGACGACGTCTTCGCCCGCACCGCGGTGGCCCGGCTGGGCGGCGATGTCATCGAACCGGCCGCCGTCCTCACCTCGGAACGGCTGCGCGCCTGCAAGCCGCACCCCGAGATCTACCTGCGCGCCCGGGAACGCGCCGGCGGCGACCTGGTCCATGTCGCCACGTCGGCGCGGGACGTGCGGGGGGCGCTGGAGGCGGGGATCGAGGTCATCCGGCTGCGCCGCCCGGGGCACGGGGTGGACCCCGCGGGCCCTGGCCCGGCACACGAGGTCTCGGACATCATGGGAGTCGCGGAGGTGCTGCGGCGCAGGGAAGCGGAGAGGCGCAGTCCGTAACCGGAGCGATACCTCAGCCGGCTTGAAAGGCCCTACCGTTGCCTTGCGCATGACGCGCCTGGAGAGGGAGTCGTCAATGGCCAGTACCGCTCCGCAGTCCGAGACAGTTGTCGCCGAGGTACGCCCGGGTGAGTACGGCACCAGGATCATTGCGGTCGAGCCGGGCGGCGCGGAGTTCGTGCCGGTCTCGGAGCGGCATGGCAAGCCGGAGCAGTTGCTGTGGACCTGGCTCTCGCCCAATCTCGAGTTCGCCACCATCTTCCTCGGAGTGCTGGCCACCGGGATCATCGGATTGTCGTTCTGGCAGGCCGCGCTGGCCATCCTGATCGGTACCGGGCTGGGCTCGTTCACGCACGCGGTGCTGTCGAGCCGCGGCCCCGAGTTCGGCGTCCCGCAGATGGTGCTCTCGCGGATCCCGTTCGGCTGGTTCGGCAACGCCCTGCCGGCCGGCCTGAACGCCGTCGTCGCCGGCATCGGCTGGTTCGCCGTCAACAGCGTCAGCGGCGCGCTCGCGCTGAACTCGCTGACCAGGCTGCCGTCCTGGCTGTGCCTGCTGGTCGTCGTCGTCGTCCAGATCGTGATCGCCTTCTACGGCCACAACCTGGTGCAGACCTTCGAGCGGTTCGCCGCGCCGGTCCTGTGCCTCATCTTCGCGATCGCGTGCGTCATGACCTTCATCAAGGCCGACTACTCCGTCGCCGGTACCGGTGCCGGCATCGGCGGCTTCCTCGTGATCGTCGGTGCCACGTTCGGCTATGCCGCCGGCTGGAATCCCTACGCCGCCGACTACACCCGCTACCTGCCGCCGGACGTCTCGAAGTTCCGGACCGGCTTGTTCGCCGGCCTCGGCGTCTTCCTCTCCTGCATGGTCCTGGAGTTGGCCGGCGCCGCGTCGACGAGCATCCTGACCGGTCAGGGGCTGAACCCGACCACCGCCTTCACGTCGCACCTCGGCACGGTCGTCGGCGACCTCACCCTCCTGGCCATCGCTCTGGGCGCGATCGCGGCGAACGCGATCAACATCTATTCGGGTGCGCTCTCGTTCACGGCCATGGGCTTCCGCCTGCCGCTGAAGGCCGCGCGGGCGATCACCGCGGTGGCGTTCGGCGTCCTCGGTCTCATCGTGGCGTTGCTCGGGCTCAAGGACGTCTCGAGGTACGAGAACTTCCTGCTGGTCATCAGCTACTGGATCGGTCCGTGGCTCGGCGTCGTCTTCACCGACTGGTACCTGCGGCGCGGCCACCGGGTGGACGGCTTCCTCTTCGACCGCCGGCACCGGCCTCTCGCCGGATGGGTGTCGATGCTGGTCGCCGTGGTGCTGTCCGTGTGGCTGTTCGCCAACCAGTCGCTCTACGTCGGCGTCGTGCCGGCGAAGTGGGCAGCGTTCGGCGACATCGCCTTCTTCGTCGGCTTCCTGATCGCCGCCGGGCTGTACGCCGTCATCTACACGGTGGAGCGGCGCTCCGAGCCGCAGGACGCCATCCTTCTCACTCCCGACGGTGTTCCGGCCGCGAGCTGACCGGAGCCGGCCGGCCGGGCTCCTCGTCCGGCCGGCCGGCTGCCGACCCCACCGTCGACCACCAGTCCGACAGCGGCGGTGCGTCCAGGACGTCGATCCGCTGCCCCGGGAGCGGGATGACGATCCTCGTCCCGGACGCCCCCGCGGCCGCCAGCAGCCGTTCGACCGGCTCGGCCCAACGGTGGAACGCCAGGTTGAACGTCGCCCAGTGCACGGGCAGGAGCATCCGGCCGCCGAGATCTCCGTGCGCCCGGACGGCCTCCTCCGGATCCATGTGCATGGCCTTCCACGCCTCGTTGTAGGCGCCGATCGGCATCAGCGTGAGGTCGAACGGGCCGAGTCGCGCGCCGATCTCGGCGAACGCGGGCGTGTAACCGGTGTCCCCGCCGAAGAACACGCGGTGCCGCGGGCCGGCGATCACCCAGGACGACCACAGCGTGGTGTTCCGGGAGAAGAAGCGCCCGGAGAAGTGGCGGGCCTCGGTGCAGGTCAGCGTCAGCGGGCCCACCGTCGTGCTCTGGTCCCAGTCCATCTCGACGACGCGGTCGGCCGGCACGCCCCAGCGGCGCAGGTGCACACCGATGCCCAGGGGCACGACGAACACCGCCGCCTGCTCCCGCACGATCTTCCGGACGGTCGGCAGGTCGAGGTGGTCGTAGTGGTCGTGCGAGATCAGCACGGCGTCCACCTGCGGCAGGGCCTCGAACGGGACCGGCACCGGGTGCAGCCGCGTCGGCCCGATCAGGGGCGACGGCGACACCCGCTCGCCCCACACCGGGTCGACCAGCACCCGCGCCCCGTCGATCTCGAGCAGCGCGCTGGAGTGCCCGAACCAGGTGACGGCGAGCTCGCCGGCCTCCTCGGGCAGCTCGGGCCGGGCGAGCGGCACCGGCCCGGCAGGCAGTCCCACGTGCCGCTGGTCGTGCATCTGTCTCAGCAAGCCGCGGCGTGCGCTGGCCGGCGGCAGCACGGGCGTCTCCATGCGGTTGTGGAACCGGCCCCCGGCGAACTGCGGCGAGCCGGTGACCGTCGGCCGCAGCTGGTGCGGGTGGGCGCCCAGCGCGGTGGGCAGACCCCACGCGGCTCGCGCCACCCAGCTCACTGGCAGGGCGAGAGCGGCGGCGGCGAGGGCGGTACGGCGGAACGCTGACGACGGCACGCCGTCCAGTCTCCCAGCAGGGACGCTGGACCCGGCGTCAGCGGAGGAAGGTCACATCCTCGTCGACGCCGTCCCAGGTCACGGTCGTGCGGGCCGGCTCGGTGCGCGCCACCACCCGGCCACCGCGCAGGACCAGCGTCCGCCGGGCCACCAGGCGCAGGGCGTCGACGTCGGTGGGCGCGTCGTACACGACGAGGTCGGCGGCGTCGCCGACCCGCAGCCGGTTCTCCGGCAGCGCCAGGACCGTGGCGGCGTCCACCGTGATCATGTCGATCAGCCGGGGGAGCTCCTCGGTGCCGCTCATGTGTCCGAGGTGGGCCAGGACGAACGCCGCCTGCAGCGGGTCGCCGTACCCGAGCGGATACCACGGGTCCATCACCGAGTCGTGCCCGATGGCCACCGTCACCCCGGCGGCCTGCAGCTGCTTGACCCGGGTATGCCCACGCCGGATGGGGCCGATGTCGAAGCGCCCCTGCAGGACGGCGTTGTCGAGCGGGTTGGTGACCATGTGCATGCCGGACCGCTTGATGTTGTTGATCAGCCGGTAGGCGTAGGCGGCGTTGTAGGAGTGCATCGCGGTGGTGTGCGAGGCGGTCACCCGGCCGGCCATGCCGCGGCGGATCGTCTCGGCGGCCATCACCTCGACGAAGCGGGAGTGCTCGTCGTCGGTCTCGTCGCAGTGCACGTCGACGAGCAGCCCGCGGTCGTCGGCCAGCGCCATGAGGAACTCCACCGACGCGACGCCGTCCTCGCGGGTGAGCTCGTAGTGCGGGATGCCGCCGACGACATCGGCACCGAGGTCGGTGGCCTTCTCCATCAGCTTCTTGCCGTCGGGGAAGCCGAGGATGCCCTGCTGCGGGAACGCGACCAGCTGCAGGCCCACCATGTCCTTGACCTCCTCGCGCAGCTCGACGAGCGCGCGCAGCGCCGTCAGCTCGGGGTCGCAGACGTCGACGTGGCTGCGCACGGTCTGCACGCCGTTGGCCACCTGCCAGCGCAGCGCCGTGCGCACGCGGTCCTTCACGTCGTCGACGGTGAGGTCCTTGACCCGCTCCGCCCACACCTCGATGCCCTCGAAGAGCGAGCCGCTCACGTTGGGCCGGGGCTGCCCCACGGTGAGGACCGCGTCGAGATGGATGTGCGGCTCCACCAGCGGCGGCGTCACCAGCCGGCCGCCGAGATCGATGGTCTCGCGCGCCTCCTGGCCTTCGGCGGGCACGAGGACGCCCCCGTCGACCGCGAGATCGACGGGGGCGGTGGTCCGCGGGAGGACGGCGTTCCGGAGCAGCAGGTCGATCACGGTGCGCATTGTCGCCCTCCGGGCGCCGTCAGCACAGAACGCAACAGCTCACCCCGCGATCGCGGCCACCGGTGCGGTTCGCGCCGCGCGCCGGGCGGGCAGCACCGACGCGAGCAGTCCCGCCACCGTGGCGATGACGACGATCGCGCCCACCTGCAGCCACGGCACGGCCAGGTGGATGTCGCCGAGCGGGCTCAGCACGGAGGCGGCCCCGATCAACCCGTACGCCCCACCGAGCAGCACGCCCAGCACGGCCGCCACCCCGGCGACGAGCACCGCCTCCCAGGCCAGCAGTCCGCGCAGCTGACGCCGGGTGAGCCCGAGCGCCCGCAGCAGCCCGTTCTCCTGGCGCCGCTCGACGACCGACAGCGCCAGGGTGTTGCCCACCCCGATCAGTGCGATGACCACCGCGATGCCCAGCAGGCCGGTGACTACGAGCAGCAGGATGTCGAGCACCTGGTCGATCTGGTCCCGCATCGTGACCACGCCGGTGACACCGGCCATCGGGTCGGCCTCGGCGACGACGTCGGTGATCCGGTCGACCGTGTCCACCTGGGCGTCGGGGTCGGCGTCGGACAGCCGCAGCCAGAGCTGCCCCACGCCGGCGCCGGGAACCAGGCTCCGCAGGTCCGCCGCCGTCAGCACGGGGGACCCCTCCCCGACGACGCGCGCGGTGACGTCGAGCCGGCGCCCCTCCTGGGTCAGCGTCAGCCGGCCGCCGTCGGTGACACCCCACGCCGGCGCCAACCATTTCGGGACCAGCACCTGCCCCGGCTCGGGCAGCACCATCTTGTCGGCCGAGCGCATCACCGCTCCGGCGGCGGCGACGTCGACGCCCTGCGTGCGCATCGCCTCGCCGTCGGGGCCGCTGACGTCCGCGGTGAAGACCGCTGCGCTCCGGACCACGCCGTCGACCCGATCCAGCAGCGCCGACAGCCCCGTGGGCAGGGGGCCGTCGAACGACTCGACGACGATGTCGGTCGGGTACTGGGCGTCCAGTCCGGCGGTCGCGGTGGACCGGGTCGTCGCCGACCCCACCACCATCGCCGAGGTGAGCGTGACCCCGATGAGCAGCGCGGTCGCCGTGGCCGCCGTCCGGCGGGGGTTGCGAGTGGCGTTGCCCGCCGCGAGGCGGGCCGGGACGCCGCCGAACCGCCCGGCCAGCCGGCCCGCGGCCGCGACCACCGGCGGCACCCCGCGCTGGGCGAGCAGCACGACGCCGAGGAAGCTGAGCACCCCGCCGGGCAGCGCGATCATCACCGACGCCCTCAGCACCCCGAACGCCATCAGCGCGACACCGGGCAGCAGCAGCACGAGGCCTACGACCAGCCGCAGCACGCCGGCGCGGGAGCGCAGGGGGGCCTGGTCCACCGGCCGCAGGGCGGCCAACGGCGCCACGCGGGTGGCGGCGCGGGCAGGCGCCAGGGCTGCGAGCAGCGTGACGAGAGTGCCCACCGCGAGGCCGGCCAGGACGGCGTAGAGGGGCACGGAGATCCCGGCGAGCGGGATCGGCGAATCGGTTCCCTCCACGAGGGCGGAGACCGCGGCGGCCAGGCCGATGCCGGCGGCCACGCCGATGGCCGAGGAGACGAGACCGGTCACCAGCGCCTCGCCCAGCACGCTGCGGCGCACCTGGCGGGCGGTGGCCCCCACGCAGCGGAGCAGAGCGAGCTCACGTGTCCGCTGGGCCAGCAGCACGGCGAAGGTGTTGGCGATGACCAGGCCCGCCACCAGGACGGCGACAGTGGCGAACACCAGCAGTACCGCCGTCAGGGTCGTCGCGTCTCCCGTCACGCCCGCGGCTTTCTGCTCGGCCTGCTGGGCCCCGGTGAGGACCTCGACGTCCCGGCCGCGCAGCCGCGTGGCGACGTCCGCGCGGACCTGATCGGCGGGGAACCCGGCGGTGGCGGCGATGCGCAGCTCGGTGGGGTCCAGCGCTCCCCAGGACCGAGCCTGGTCGGGGACGACGTACGCGCGCCCGTACAGCCCGGCCGAGGGGTCGCCGCGCAGGTCGACGACCCCGGTGACCCTGGCCTCCGACGTCGTCTCGTTCCCGTCGGTGTCCGTCCTGGTGACGGTGAGGACGTCGCCGACGGCGGCGCGGGCGCGCTCGCTCACGGCCACCTCACCCGGACGGTCGGGCAGGCGCCCGGTGGCGAGCTGCTGCCAGCGCAGGTCGGGGGCGTCGGCGACCGTGCCGACCAGCAGGAACTGCGCGCCGGTCCGGCCGGGCACGCTCGCCTGCACGGACGTCTCCAGCGACGGCGCGACGGCGTCGACGGAGCCCAGCCGGGCGATCGCGTCCACGTCGTCGGTCAGGGAGGAGCCGTCGGCCGAGGTGACGACGACCGCGGTGCGGACGTACTGGGCACCAACGGCGTCCAGCACGGTGCTGCGGGTGGTCTCGTTGAGCACCAGGGTGCCCACGACGAAGCCGACCGCGATGACGACGGCCAGCGTGGAGGCGATCAGGCGCGCGGCGTGCGTGCGCAGCTGGGCGAAGAGGACGCTGCGCACGGTCAGGCCCCCAGGTCGCGCAGTGCGTCGAGCACGGACTCGGCGGTCGGCGCGATCAGCTCGCCGGCCAGCCTGCCGTCGGCCAGCAGCACCACCCGGTCGGCGTAGGCCGCCGCCGTGGGGTCGTGCGTGACCATGACGACGGTCTGGCCGGTCTCCTTCACGCTGGAGCGCAGCAGGCCGAGCACCTCGGCGCCGGAGCAGGAGTCCAGGTTCCCGGTCGGCTCGTCGGCGAAGACGACGTCGGGCCGTGGCAGCAGCGCGCGGGCGATCGCCACCCGCTGCTGCTGGCCCCCCGACAGCTCGTGCGGCCGGTGCCCCAGGCGCTCGCGCAGGCCGAGCCGGGCGATCACCGCGTCCAGCCAGGCGCGGTCGGGGCGAAGGCCGGCCAGCTGCATCGGCAGCTCGATGTTCTCGCGCGCGTCGAGCACCGGGAGCAGGTTGAACGACTGGAAGACGAACCCGATCCGCTGGCGGCGCAGCCTGGTCAGGTCATCGTCGCGCAGGCGGGTGAGCTCGGTGCCGCCGAGCCACACCTGGCCCTCCGTGGCCGTGTCGAGCCCGGCCAGGCAGTGCATGAGAGTGGACTTGCCGGAGCCGGACGGGCCCATGATCGCGGTGAACTCCCCGCCGGCGAAGGCGACGTCGACCCCCGCGAGCGCGTGGACGGCTGTCTCGCCGCTCCCGTAGGTCTTGCGCAGCCCGGCGGCGCGGACGGCGGCGGTCGCCCACGGGGCAGGTGGCTCGCCGGGAACGGTCATGACAGGGACGGACACAGTGGCCTCCGGAGCAGGGGATCGGAACGGTGATCACGTTGCCGTCGAGGGCGGTCCTCCCGCGTCGGAGCGGAGGGCGATCTTGGTGCCGCCGTCACTGCACCCGGGGTCGGACCCCGCCGTCATCCTGAGGTCGGAGGCGGCGAGCCGGCGTCGACACCCGGCGACATCGACGTCGCGTCCATCCACGGCTTTCGGCGCCGAGAGTCCCGGGGAACGGTCAGGCGTCGCGGAGCAGGTCGACGGGCTGCACCAGGCCGGTCCGGTAGGCGAGGACGACGGCCTGCACGCGGTCGCGGGACCCGGTCTTGGCCAGCACCCGGCCGACGTGGGTCTTCACCGTCGCCTCGCTCACCACGAAGCTCTCGGCGATCTCGGTGTTGCTCGCACCGAGCGCCATCTGCACCAGGACCTCGCGCTCCCGGGGGGTCAGCGCGGCCAGGGCGCGGTCGTCCGAGCCTGGGAGCGCCGCCGTGGAGGCCCCCCGCAGCATCGGCGCCACGTGGAGCAGCAGCCGCCGGGTCGAGCTGGCCGCGATCACGGAGTCGCCGGCGTGCACTGTCCGGACCGCCCCGAGCATCTCCTCGGGCGGGGCGTCCTTGAGCAGGAAGCCGCTGGCCCCCGCGCCGATCGCGGCCACCACGTACTCGTCGAGGTCGAAGGTGGTCAGCACCACCACGCGCGGCGGCTCGGGCAGGGCGGTGACCTGGCGGGTCGCCTCGATCCCGTCGGTGCCCGGCATGCGGATGTCCATGAGGACGACGTCTGCTGCCGTGGTCGTCAGCACCTCGACCGCCGTATCGCCGTCGCCCGCCTCGCCGACGACGACGAGGTCGGGCTGGGAGTCGATCACCATGCGGAACCCCGCGCGGACCATCTGCTGGTCGTCCACCAGGACCACGCGGATCCGGTGGTCAGGTGTCTCGCTCATCGCTTGCGACCGTAGGGGAGGGCCGCGTGCACTCCGAAGCCGCCGCTGTGCCGCGGTCCCGCCTCGAGTCGCCCGCCGTGCAACTGGGCCCGCTCGATCATGCCGCGGACACCCTGGCCCTCGCCGTCGGCATCCACCATGGCCGCCGAGGCGCCCCGGCCGTCGTCGAGGACGGACAGCTCCAGCGCGTCGTCCCGCCACTGCAGTCGGACCCAGGCGCGGCTGGCCGGGCCGGCGTGCTTGAGCACGTTGGTGAGCGATTCCTGCACGATCCGGTAGGCGGCCAGTTGCGGTCCGGCCGGCAGGGGCCGCGGCGTGCCCTCGACGATCAGGTCGACGTCCAGCCCGCTCGCCCGCACGTCCTCCACCAGGGCGGGGACCGCCGCGACGTCCGGCTGCGGGGCGTACTCCTCACCGCCGCCCTCGCGGAGCACGCCGAGCAGGGCGCGCATGTCCGTGAGGGCCTGGCGCCCGGTCGCGGCGATGGCCTCGAGCGCTCCGGTCGCGGCCTCGGGATCGGCCTTCCCGGCGTAGCGGCCGCCGTCGGCCTGCGCGATGACCACCGACAGGGAGTGCGCGACGACGTCGTGCAGCTCCCGGGCGATCCGCGCCCGTTCGGTGGTCGCCGCCAGCCGCATCTCCTGGTCGCGCTCCACGTCGAGCAGTTGCGCACGCTCCTCCAGGGCGGCCAGCCGCTGCATCCGTGCGCGACGCAGATTGCCCAGCGCCCACGCGGCCAGGACGGCGACGCCGATGTAGCCGACACTGATGACCAGCATGTCCGAGGCGTTCGCGGAGAAGTACCGCAGCGACGCGACCACCCCCCCGAACAGACCGAGGGTGAGCCCGGCGCGCCCGGCCCACTGCGGCCCGTAGGCGGCGAGGGCGTACACCATGCCCAGCGCCGACAGGTTCGCAACGAGGAACTGGCTCGTCGCGAAGAGCTCGAGGAACCCGGCGGCGGCGACGGCGGCCGCCGCGGGCACCGGAGCCCGTCGCCGCCACGCCAGGGGCACCGTGAGCATCAGCCCGATGAGGAGCGCGGCCTCCCGGTCCGCCCAGTAGTGGCCGGGCGGGCCGAGGACCGTGACCACGACGGCGACGCCGGCGAGCACGGAGTCGACGGCGAACGGGCGGTCCCGCAGCGCGGTCACCAGGCGGTCGAGGGGACGGTCCATCACCGCGACCCTAGGCAGCCCACCCGTCGCCGTCGTCGTACCCAGGGGTGAACCGCGCGTCCACCCGCGGGCTGATCCCGCCCTCCGGTGGGACCCTGGCGCCATGCGCGCCGACGACGACATGCGCCGGCCCGACGACGAGGCCGGCGATCCGGCCTGCCTTCTGCGGCGGGTGTGCCCGGCCTGCGGGCGGGTGGCCGACGAGGACCCGCCCACCCGCTGCCCGGCGTGCGGCGAGTTCCTGCCCGCCGGCTGAGCCCTCTTCTGCGGAAAGGCGGCTGTCCGCGGAAAGCGGGAGATCGGGCGGCGGTGGTGTCCCGGCCGGGGATCGGCGCGGAGGAGGCCGTCCAGCGCTGAGCCCGGAAGCGCTCGGCGCTGCCCGGATAGGGTCTGCCGGGTGACCGCACGCATCGTCCTGCTCGGCGCAACGGGCTACACCGGCGCCCGGACGGCGGAGGCACTCGTTGCGCGCGGTGCCCGCCCCGTGCTCGCCGGCCGCGACCCGGACCGGCTGGCCGCGCTGGCCGGCCGGCTCGGTGGCCTGGAGACCGCCCGGGCCGACGTCTCGAACCCGCGCTCGGTGCGCGGCCTGCTGGGCCGGGGTGACGTCCTGGTCACCACGGTCGGCCCGTTCCTGCAGCTCGGCCGGGCGGCGGTGGATGCGGCCGTGGATGCCGCGGCCATCTACCTGGACAGCACCGGCGAACCGCCGTTCGTCCGGCGGATCTTCGAGCACGACGCCCCCCGGGCCGCGGGCACGGGTGCGGCGCTGATCCCCGCATTCGGGCTGGACTACGTCCCGGGCAACCTCGCGGCGGCGCTGGCCCTCGCCGAGGCCGGGAATCGCGCGCACCGGGTCGACGTCGGCTACACCCTCGACGGCACGTCGGGGCAGGCCTTCTCGCGCGGCACCCTGGTCTCGCTCGTCAGCATGCTGGTCGAGCCCGGGTTCGCCTTCGCGCGCGGCCGGCTGGTCACCGAGGCCGCAGGGCGCCGGACGTGGACCTTCGAGGCGGCCGGCCGCTCGCGTCGCGGCCTGTCGGTCGGCGGCTCGGAGCACCTGACGCTGCCGGCACTGGCCCCGACCTTGCGCGGCGTCGGGGTCGCCCTCGACTGGTTCGGCCCGTTGACGCCGCTCGCGCACCGCCTGGCTCCGGTGTCCGCGCTGGCCGCCCGACTGCCCGGCGCCCAGAAGGCCGCGCGGCGCCTGGCGCAGCTACTCGGCGGCCGGGTCGCGGAGGCGCCGTCGGCCGCGACCCTGGCGAACGCGCGCACGCACACCGTCGCCGAGGTGCGGGACCGCGGCGGCGCGCTGGTCAGCCGGGTGCAGCTCAGCGGACCGGAGGCCTACGGCCTGACCGCCTCTCTCCTGGCGTGGGGCGCGACCCGGGCGGCCGAGCACGGGGTACGCGGAACGGGAGCCATCGGTCCGGTGCAGGCGTTCGGCCTCGAGGAGCTCACGGCGGGTGCCGCCAAGGCGGGTCTCACGCGCACGTGAGCGTCGCCTGCGTCGACATCGGCTCCACCTACACGAAGGCCGCGCTCGTCGAGCTGCCCACCGGCCGGCTCCGCGCCACCGCGCAGGCGCCCACCACGCTCGACGACGTCGTCACCGGCGTCCTCGCCGCGACCGCCGGGTTCCCGGACGTGCCGGTGCTGGCCTGCTCCAGCGCGGGCGGGGGGCTGCGCCTGGCGGTGGTCGGCTACGAGGAGCTGATCAGCGCCGAGGCCGGCCACCGCGTCGCGCTCTCGGCCGGCGCCCGGGTGGTGCATGTCGCGGCCGGCCGGCTGGACGCCGCGGCGCTGCGGGGGTTGCAGGCGGTCGCGCCGGACGTCGTCCTGCTGGTCGGCGGGACCGACGGCGGTGAGGCATCGGTGCTGCGGCACAACGCGGCCGTGCTGGCCTCTATGGCTTCGCTGCAGGGTCCCGGCACGAGCGTGCGAGTGCTGGGGGGCAGCGATGTCCTTCCGTGGTCCGTCCCGGTCGTGCTGGCCGGGAACAGCGCCGTCCGGGACGAGGTCGCGGCCGTTCTCCGGGACGCCGGGCTCCCCGTCCGGCCGGCCGGCAACGTGATCCCCGACATCGGCCGGCTGGCCCCCGAATCCGCCCGGGCCGCGATCCGTGAGGTGTTCCTCGAACACGTGATCGGCGGGGCCCGGCTCTCGGCCGACCCCCGGCTGCGCACCTGGGTGCGGGCGGTGACCCCGGACGCCGTCCTCGAGGGGGTGGCCGCGCTGGCCCGGTTGCGGGCCGACGCCGCGGTGCCCGGCGTCGTCGTCCTCGACGTGGGTGGGGCCACCACGGACGTCTACTGCGTGCCCGCTCCCGACGCCGAGCAGACCGCACTGGGCCGGGAGGCGGTCGGTGTGCCGGCCCGGCGGCGCACCGTGGAGGGCGACCTCGGGGTGTTCTCCAGCGTCGACGACCTGCGCGTGTCCGCGAAGGCCGAGGGCCTCGCGCTGGAGGACGAACCCCTGGCGCTCGGCGAGGCCGCCGCGACGGTCGCGCTGCGCCGGCACCTGCGAGCCGAGGCGGCCTACGGTGCGGGCGGCGCCGGGGCGCGGGGGGTGGGACTGGTCGTCCTCTCCGGCGGGGTGTTCCGGCACGCCGAGCCGGGTGCCGTGGACGGCGTCGTCGCCCGGCTGGCCGGCGACCGCGGGGGAGCCGGCACCGTGGTCAGCGGTGCCGATGTCGTCGTCGACGCCCGGTACGTGCTGGCCGCCGCGGGTCTGCTCGCCGCCGAGCACCCGCAGGCAGCGGCCGGTCTGCTCAGCTCGCTGGCCGGCTGAGCGTCGCGGCCCACGACTCGGAGGCGGCTGCGGTGAACGCGGCGATGTCACCGGCGCCCAGGTCGACCGCGGCGTAGCCGCCGCTGCCGGCGCCGACGCAGGCGACCACGGTCGCCAGTCCCGCCCGGCGCTGGAAGAGCGTCTGCCGCACCCGCCAGCCGACCACGGCCCGGCGCTGCAGGAGGGCGTGCTCCTGCACCAGCCAGCCGCTGCGGACGGCGAACGAGCGCGGCCCCGTGGCGTGGCCGAGGGCGGCGTACCGGCCGAGCCCCGCGGGCACCCCCATCGCGACCAGCGCGGGCCCGGCGACGAGCAGCTCCCACCACCCGTCGGCCGCCGTTGCGATCAGCCCGGCGACCGTGACGACGATGCCGGGGAACAGGGCGCGGGTCAGCCGACGGCGCCGTGCGGCCGGGGGATGGGTGGTCAGCGGGCCCGGGTCCTCGACCAACCGCCGGGCGAGCCGCCACGCCTCGGAGCGCGGTCCCAACGGGAGCAGCTGCCCGCGTCGCCCGGCGTCGCCCAGGCCGGTCACCAGCGCGTTCGTCCGTGCTGCCGCCACGAGACGCATGCCGAGGCCGGCGGTGACCGTGGCGCCGCGGATGCGGTCGATCTCCAGCTCGGTGTGCCGGCGGGTGATCAGCCCGCGGACGGCGATCAACGAGCCACCCCGCCGAACCAGGCGGAACCCCCAGTTCACCAGTGCCGCGCCCACCACGGATCCGACCAGCAGGAGGACCAGCGCGACGGCCGCGAGGAGCCCCAGCGACCGCGGATCGCGGAGAAAAGGGCCGGCCAGTTGCGGGAGCAGGCTGTTGCGAAGGTCGTCGATCACCCGGTACAGCGCGCCGGCGGCGGCCAGGGGCAGGGCGAGGTAACTGCCGACCAGGGGCGCGTAGAGCAGCCAGCGGTTGTCGAACCGGGCGAACTCCACCTCTGCCGGTTCGGGGGCCTCCGCGTGGTCGGCCACCGGCGCGCCGGTCGACCGGTGGGTGAGGACGGAGATCCGCAGCCGGTCGCCCTCGGCGCGGGTGACGCCGTCGACCACCAGCTCCTCGTCGTGGTCCTTCCTGGTCAAGCCACCGGCGGCCGCGTCGATGCGGACGCGGACCAGACCGAACACGCGGTGCAGCGCCGGTGCCTCGACCTCGACGCCGCGGATCCGGTCGTTCGGCACGGTGCGCTCCGAGCGGGAGAGCAACCCGCGGGTGACGACGACCGACGACGGGCCGTCCGTGTAGGAGAAGCGCCACCACGTGATCAGTGCGGTGACCAGGGAGAGCACGGTCACCCCGACCACGAGCGCGACGACCGTCGTCGTCCCACCGCGGTAGCCCACGGTTGCGGCGATCCCGATGACCAGTGGCACGAACTGCCGGGCCTGCCGGAACGTGATGGTGTGCAGCAGCACGATCAGCGGCGACGTCCGGCGGGCACCCGTGGCGGACAGGGTGGTCATGTGGCCTGGTCGCGGACCTGCTCGGCCCGGTGGGCGAGGTCGTCGGCCACCCGCTGGGCGACGTCGACCGCCAGGTGTGGCACGTGGACGGTGCCCGCCGAAGACGCGGTCAGCACCGACACGGAGGCCAGCCCGAACAGCTGCTGCAGCACTCCCCGGGTGACGTCGACGGTCTGGATCCGGGAGATCGGGACCAGCAGCCAGGTGCGGGTGAGCCAGCCGGTCAGCGTGTAGACGGCCTCGCCGGTGACCTCCCAGTGGTGCACCCGGAAGCGCACCCACGGCCGCACCCCGATCGCCAGGACCGCATAGGCCAGTGCGAGTCCCGGGAGCAGCCAGCGCAGGACGGGGACCGGGCCGCCCACGGACGCCGGGACGACGAGCAGGAACACTGCCGCGGCCAGCCCGATCACGAGAGTGCCCAGCACGCCCTCGGTGACCCACAGCCCGATCGCCGAACGGGACAGCGGCCAGGCGGGTTCGCGGACCGGGGGCGGCAGGGTTGGCATCTGCCTCATCTTCGCAGTGCGGGCCGGCCCGGGAATGCATGCCGGTCTTGTCGGTGCAGACGGTGTCGACGTTGCTCGCCCTGAGCTCATCGCGACCGGGTGTACCGGTCCATCCTCGGGGAGGGGACCCAGGTCGGGCACGGCGGGGCCTGGGAGCATCGCTGCTGATCAGAGGCCCGGTCCTCGCTCACGCAGAGGAGCCGCCGACCGGATGGTCGGCGGCTCCTCTGCAGTCGGGGCTCAGGGGGTGACCAGCACCCCGCTGGTGGGACGGTCGTGGACGAACACGTCGGCCTCGACGGGAACCTTCTGGGCGTGCCGGAAGCCGAGGGCCGACAGCGTGAGCAGCAGGGCCGCCCCGATGAAGGCGGCGATCGCGGCGTACATGGCGATCTGGCCGACCTTCCAGAAGGCGTAGGCGTTGAGCAGCAGCCCCCGCAGCGTCTCGCCCATGAACAGGGTCTGCCGCTGCTGGCCGACCTGCGCGTAGCCGGGGTCGGTCGGCTTCATCTGCAGGAACTGGCCGCTGACCTGGCTGTAGGTCTTGCCGCCGGCGACCTCGGTGAGGTGCACCTTGATGTAGTGGTCGGCGAAGACCTCGGCCTGCTGGCCGTCGGTCACCTGCTGACCGGCGTACGGAGTCACGTACTTCTGGATCTCGGGATTGCCGGTCAGTGCCGGGCTGCCCGCGGCCGGGAAGGAGATCTGCTGCTCGGCCAGCTGCGTGTGCACTTCGGTGTTGATGAAGGCGTGCGCCCACAGGAGGAGACCTCCTGCCACCACCAGGAGGACGGCCAGCGCTGCGCCGGCTGCGGACATCAACGTATCGAATGCGCGTCTTCTCATGTCGGCGAACTGTGCTCGATCAGCTGTCGGCCGGCCGGAGGAACTGGACCCGACTCCCTGAGCAGAAAGTCCCTGCTCAGGAGGGTGTTTCGGCGGGGTCGATCGGCCGGTAGCGAGCGACCTTCTCCTCTGCGGGCGGACGTGGGAGGCGCCGGACGATCGACGGCAGGTCCCTCGAGGAATCAGCCGGCACCGCTCGTCGCAGGGTGCCGGTGCGGGGCGACACCATGGCAGAGGAGAAAACGATGCACTACATCATGGGTGAGCTGGTGATCGCCCGACCGGTGAACGAGGTGTTCGACGTCGTGGCGGAGATGCACCAGGAACTGCCCTACCGGTCCGGTCGGCTGAACGTCGTCACGACGCACACCGTCGTCGAGCGGCCGCACCTCATCTCCTGGACGATCTCCTCCTCGGGCGGGACGGTGTGCGACACGCTGCGCTTCGAGCGGGCCGGGGACGGCACCCGCCTGCGGTGGTGCTGGACCGTCCACCCGAAGGGCGTCCGGCGTCTGGTGGGGCGGGTCCTGGTTCGGAGGGGCGAGCGCCGTCAGCAGCAGATGTGGACGCGCCTCAAGGAGGACCTGGAGACAGCGCCGCGACAGGAGACCACCCCGGACGTCGTCGCGCCGACCGGTGAGCCGGCGATACGGGTGCCGTAGCAAGCAGGCGGGTTCACGGACGGGGGCGGCAGGGTCGGCATCTGCCTCGTCTTCGCAGTGCGGGCCGGTCACGGGACCGTGCCACCATGGAGAGCGTGATGCCGAACCAGGTCCCGACCGTGTCCGCCACCGAGCTGCCGAAGGACGCCGTCGTCCTCGACGTCCGTGAGGACGACGAGTGGGCGCACGGCCACATCGACGGCGCGACCCACATCGCGATGGGCGACGTCCCGGCCCGGCTGGACGACCTGCCCGAGGGCGACCCGCTGTACGTCACCTGCCGCGGCGGTGGCCGGTCCGCCCGGGTGGCCGCCTGGCTGAACCAGAACGGCTTCGACGCAGTGAACGTCGCCGGCGGCATGGGCGCCTGGGAGGCCGCCGGGCTCCCGATGGTCAGCGAGACCGGCGAGCCCCCCTTCGTGCGGTA
>JAODNN010000165.1 GCA_025465355.1 Blastococcus sp.
CGCACGCCGGTCCCGCGGGTCAGGGCGACGGCCGCCGAGGTCTCGTCGAGGCCGAAGTTGTCCAGCAGCACGAGCTGGACCCCGGCGTCGACCGCCTCACGGACCTGATCGAGGGTGTCGCACTCGACCTCGAGCGAGATCCCCGGCGCCGCGGCCCGGACGGCCGCCACCGCGGCGGCGATTCCGCCGGCGGCGGCGACATGGTTGTCCTTCACCAGGGCGGCGTCGCCGAGGGCCATTCGGTGGTTCTGGCCTCCGCCGCAGCGGACCGCGTACTTCTCTAGCGCGCGGAGGCCCGGCGTGGTCTTGCGGGTGTCCCGGATCGCGGTGCCGGTGCCGGCGACGGCGTCCACCCAGCATCGGGTCGCCGTCGCGATGCCCGACAGGCGACCGATCAGGTTGAGCGCGGTGCGTTCGGCGGTGAGCAGCGACCGGGTGGGGCCGGTCGCCGTGAGCACGGCGCGTCCCGGTTCGGCCGGCTCCCCGTCCTCCGCGGACAGGACAACGTCGACGGCCGGCCCGCCGACCATCTCGAAGACCGCGGCGGCCACCGTGATTCCGGCGAGGACGCCCGCCGTCCGCGGCACGACGTCGCCGGTGGCTCTCGCCGCGGGGGAGACCGTGGCGAGGGTGGTGACGTCGGGGCCGAACGCGAGGTCCTCCTCCAGCGCCCGGCGCACGACCCTCTCCACCTCGGCGGGGTCGAGCCCGGCGGCCGTGAGCGCGGCGGCCCGGTCTCCGCGGACGGCGATCACGCCACCACGTGTTCGGGCACGGGACGGACGTTGCCGACCGGCACGGTGCGGGTGTGCAGGCCGCCGGCGGGGTCGAGCCGGTGCACCAAGCGCACCCGCCACTCCGGACGGGTCGCCGGCGCGTCGGTGCGGCGGTGGCACCCGCGGCTCTCCTCCCGGGCCAGGGCGGCGGCACACAGCACGGTGGCCACGGTGTGCAGTGCGGTGGCCTCGAGGGTCGCCAGGTCCTGAGCGCACCCTGCGGGCAGGCGGGGGACGGCGGCCAGGGCGGCGGCCAGCCGGGTCAGGCCGGCGGAGTCGCGGACGATGCCGGCGAAGCGGCTCGCCGCGAGGGTCATGGCCCGCCGGGCACCGGGGTCGATCGCGACGGGGTTCGGGCCGGCGACCGGCACACCGCCCGAAGGCAGAGCCGCGGCAAGCGTGGCCGCACACCGGCGGGCGGCAACGAGCCCCTCGGTGATCGAGTTCGACGCCAGCCGGTTCGCGCCGTGCACACCGGTGCAGGCCACCTCGCCGACGGCGTAGAGCCCCGGCACGCCGGTGCCGCCGTCCAGGTCGGCGAGGACCCCGCCGCACGTGTAGTGGGCGGCCGGCGCGACCGGAACCGGCTCACGTGCCGGGTCGTAGCCGGCGGACCGGCAGGCCCTGAGGATGCCGGGGAAGCGCCGGGCCAGGTGGTCGGCACCGAGGTGCCGCGCGTCGAGCCACACGTGGTCGCGTTCCCCGGGCGGTGCCTCGGCGAGGAACGCGGCGATCGCGGCCGAGACGACATCGCGCGGCGCGAGGTCGGCCAGCGGATGCCTCCCCGGCATGATCCGCCGTCCGCCGGCGTCCACGAGGACGGCGCCCTCGCCGCGCACCGCCTCCGACACCAGCATCTGCTGTCCCTCCGCGCCAGGCCCGGCCCAGAGCACCGTGGGGTGGAACTGCACCATCTCCACATCGGCGACCTCGGCGCCCGCCCGCAGCGCGAGCGCCACCCCGTCGCCCGTCGCGCCGGCCGGGCTGGAGGTGGCCGAGAAGACCTGGCCGAACCCGCCAGTGGCGAGGACGACGGCGCGGGACCGCAGCTCCTCGGGTTTGGCCAGCGCGCCGCCGGGACCGATCCGCGCGACCCGCAGGCCGACGACGCGCCCGTCCGCCGTCCGCAGCGCGTCGACGGCGGCCGTGTGCTCCAGGACCGCAACGCCCCGCGCCCGCAGGGCGCCGGTCAGGGTGCGGGTCACCTCGGCGCCACTGGCGTCACCGTCCGCGTGCACGATCCGGTCGCGGGAGTGTCCGCCCTCCCGGGTCAGCGCCGGGCATCCGTCGCGCCCGAGATCGAGGACGGCGCCGAGCTCCCGCAGCGTGGCGACGGCGGCGGGGGCCTCGGCCACCAGCGTGCGGACGGCCTCCACGCCGCAGAGGCCCGCTCCCGCGACCAGCGTGTCCTGGACGTGCAGCCCAGCGCGGTCGTCCGGACCGAGGACCGCGGCCAGGCCGCCCTGCGCCCAAGCGGTGCTGCCTTCCCCGAGTGCGCCCTTGGTGATGACGGTGACCGCCCGGCCCGCGTCGGCGAGCGCGACCGCGGTCATCAGCCCGGCCGCGCCGCTGCCCACGACCAGGACGTCGGACGACGACAGCGGGCGGATCGCGGCGGTGCTCACTCGCCGACCGACGACGGAGTGCCGATGGCGATCATCGCCTCGACGGCGGACCGTGCGCGGGCGGCGATCGCGGCGTCGACGATGACCTCGTCGCGGCCTTCGCGCAGCGCACGCAGCAGCTTCGCCGGGGTTGACATCTTCATGTACGGGCAGGCCGCGCGGGCGTTCACCGGCTGGAAGTCCGTGACCGGGTTGGCCTGGCGGAGCTGGTGCAGCATGCCCGTCTCGGTGGCCACGAGCACACGCTTGGCCGTCGTGCGCCGGGCCTGCTCGAGCATCCCGCCAGTGGAGAGGACGTGCACCCGGTCGGTGGGCAGCTGGCCGTCGGTGACCATCCATAGCGCGCTGGTGGCGCAGCCGCACTCGGGGTGGATGAGCAGTTCGGCGTCCGGGGTGTTCTCGACGCTGTTCCGCAGGTCGGTGGGGGAGATACCGGCGTGCACGTGGCACTCGCCCATCCAGATGCGCAGGTTCTGCCGGCCGGTGACGCGCTGCACGTGCGCACCGAGGAACTGGTCGGGCAGGAACAGGACCTCCCGGTCGGCCGGGACCGACTCGACCACCTCGACGGCGTTGGACGACGTGCAGCAGATGTCGGTCTCGGCCTTCACCTCCGCGGTCGTGTTGACGTAGGAGACGACGACGGCGCCCGGGTGCTCGGCCTTCCAGGCGCGCAGCTGGTCGGCGGTGATGGTGTCGGCCAGGGAGCACCCGGCTGCGGCGTCCGGCATCAGGACCGTCTTCTCCGGCGCGAGGATCTTGGCCGTCTCGGCCATGAAGTGCACGCCGGCGAAGACGATGGTCGAGGCGTCGCTCGCCGCGGCGATGCGGGACAGGGCGAGGGAGTCACCGACGTGGTCGGCGACGTCCTGGATCTCCGGCGCCTGGTAGTTGTGCGCCAGGAGGACGGCGTCCGTCGAGGCGACGAGGTCCCGGACCTTGGTGCGCCAGTCGGACCACTGCGCTGCGGACCAGCCGTCAGAGACGGATTCGGACAGGACTGCGGTCACCTGGAACCTCCGGACGAGGGGGGTTTCTGACTATCAGGCGAAAACCTGCACTGAGGAATCTACCATTCGGCGCGTGACATCCGTGTGGTCCTCCCCGGAGCGGCCGGCCTATCCCCACCAGGCGCTCGCGGTCGTCCTGCAGGTTCGGGCCGGGCGGCTGCACGTGATGCTGTGGCGCAGGGGGAACGAGCCGTTCACGGGCGCCTGGGCGTTGCCGGGTGGCCCGCTGCTGGCCGACGAGACGCTCGGCGCATCGGTGGCCCGGCAGCTGGCCAGCAAGGTGGAGGTCCAGCAGCTGTCACACCTGGAGCAGCTGGAGACCCGCAGCGACCCCGGCCGCGATCCCCGAGGGCGCACCGTGGCCACCGCCTATCTCGGGCTCGTTCCGGCACACCTCGACCCGGTGCTCCCCGAGGACACGGCGTGGCACCCCACCGACGCGCTGCCGGAGACTGCCTTCGACCACGGGTCGATCGTCGGGTCAGCGCTCGGGCGGCTGCGGGCGAAGCTGTCGTACACGAACGTCGGGTTCGCCCTCGCGCCGCCGACGTTCACCGTCGCGGAGCTGCGCGACATCTACGTCGCGGCGCTGGGCTACGAGGTCACCGCGACGAACCTGCACCGGGTGCTGCTGCGCCGAGGGGTGCTGGAGGCGACGGGGGAGATGACGCCGCCAGGGCGCGCCGGGGGCCGGCCCGCCGCGCTCCACCGCTTCGTGACAAGAACGCTCGAGGTCACCGATCCGTTCGCCGTTCTGCGACCACCCTCAACACCCCGGTGACGCACCGCGACCAGTCGGAGCGATAAGGCGAGCACCCGGTCGGGCAGCCATCGCGCTGGTCCGACGAAACGCCTTCTCCGTGGCGCCGGCGGAGGTCCCTGTGCATTGCGATGCGCCCGACCACGGACGATCTACGAGCAGCACTTCGGGTCACGTGGGTCCTGCTGCCGTGTCGTCGCAAAGGAGCACAACTGCCCGCAGCCAGCCCCACCGCCCGGTGCCGGTGTCGTGCGGTTCCTGGTGGACGGCGAGCGCTCCGTTGGCGGGCATGGCGGTGTCGAGCGGATCGGAGGTCATGTCATTCATTGATGCCGGGTTCCTGTCGGTCTGCCAGCAAGGGAAACCTCATCTCAGCTGGGCCTTTCCGTGATCGGCATGGGGGCCGGGCACTTGGTACGGGTGTGTCGCGGTCGGGCTCGGCTAGCGGCCGGGTGAGCTCGTCGGGGTCGATGAGGTCTCCGGCGGCGGTGAGGATGGCGCCGGACCATCCCGCGGCGCGCCAGTGCGCGAGCAGTGCGGGCGCTTCGATCCCGGCGGCGACGAGGGCGGTGGCGAGGCCGTCGGCGAGGGAGAGGACGGGGCCGGCGACGGTGGCGGCGAGGACGGCGTCGGCCGGCCGGCCGGTGCGGGGGTCGCGGATGTGCAGGCCGCGTTCGGCGAGCCCGGAGGTGGCGACGGCGAAGGCGTGGCAGGTGGGGGCTTCGATGACGCCGAGGAGAGCGCCGTTCTCCCGTGGGTCGCTGACACCGATTCGCCAGTTGCGGTCCTCGGCGGCTCTGCCGCCCACGGTGATGTCGCCGGCCGCGTTGACGCAGTGGTCTGGAAATCCGGAGGCCGCGAGCAGCCGGCTGGCGCGTTCCGCGGCCCACCCCTTGACCACGCCGGTCGGGTCGAGGGTGCCATCGCCGCGCCAGCGGGCGGTGAACCAGCCGTCGGTCAGCTGCTCGACTTCGGCGCACAGCTCGAGGACCTCGGTGACCGGCGGAGGGAGCTCACCGGGCCGAACGTCGCGGCGCGCGAGCCGGCTGATCCAGGAATCCTCCCGGTAGGTGCTGAACATCGCGTCGACATCCCGCAGCAGCGACTCCGCGGCATCGACGGCTACCCGGAGCATCGGCGTCTGTGGAGCGCGGACGTCGATGCTGATGACCGTCCCCATCGTGCGGACGATGCGCACGCATCGGCCTCCGGGCCCGTCCCGGCGAGCGCCCTCTGCGGTGGCGGCGTGGACGGTCACTTCGGTGCCGCGTCCAGCGCGGACTGCACCGACCTGGCGTAGCCCTCGCTGGTGAAGGAGGCGCCGGAGACCGTGTCAATGTTCGCGGACTGGGCGGCCAGCACCTCGCTGCGCAGCCGGGGTGCGGCGTAGGCGGCGATCTCCGAGGATCGGCCGCCGGAGGGCAGCCGGACGGCTTGGACGTCGGTGATGCGCCCGGTGGTGAGCGTGACGCGGACCTGGACGGTGCCGTAGCCGACGTCCTCGGGCCTGCCGAGGAAGGTGCCGGTGCCGCCGGATGCGGCTCGCCCGCCGGAGGGTGGAACTGGGGCGCTGCCCGTGCGGCCGGCTGCGGCTGCCCCACTGGAGGGTGCCGGTGTGGGAGAAGGTTGCGGCCTGCCCAGAGCGATCTTGGTGGCCGGCGGGGCGGTGGCCGCCTTGCCGAGAACCAGCAGGACGGCGGCACCCAGCAGGCAGGCCAGCCCCGCCAACCGGCGGCTGCCCTCGGAGGTGGTCGCGCTCATGCCAGGCTGAACTCCTCGACGTGGATGCGGCGCCGGGGCACCCGCAGCTGGAGGAGGGTGTCGCGGACGCTGGCGTTCATCTCGGCGGGGCCGCAGACGAACACGTCGCGCTGCCCCACGTCGGGGACCAGCCGCGAGAGGGCCCCCCGGCCGAGCGGGTCGAACCCGAGGTCGAGACGGCGCCCGACGAGATAGCGAACCCGGATTCGGCCCTCGGCGGCCAGCGCGTCGAGTTCGTCGGCGAGCGCAAGGTCTGCTTCCCGGCTGGCGCGGTAGAGCACGAGGACGTCGGCCCCACGGCGCTGGCCGCCGCGCGGCAGGCGGGGACCGGAGAGCTCCTCGGCCAGGGCCCGGATCGGCCCGATCCCTGAGCCGCCGGCGATGAGCAGCACCTTCTGCTGCTGCGCCGCCGCGGCGGTGAAGTGGCCGAACGGCCCCTCGGCCAAGATGGGGACGCCCGTCCGCAGATGCGCCACCGCGCCGCTGTGGTCGCCGGCGTTCTTGACCGTCAGGCGCAACCGGTGCGGGGTCGGTACCGCCGACAGCGAGTACGGGTGGGCGGTCCAGACGTGCCCGGGGGTGATGAAGCGCCAGAGCAGGAACTGGCCTGCCCGGCCGCCCAGCTCGTCCAGGCGGCGCCCGCGCACCCACACCGAGACGACGCCGTCGGCCTCCGGCACCACCTGGTCCACCAGCATGGCGTGCCGCAGCCAGCCGCGGGCCGGCAGCACGATCCGCCAGCAGAACACCGCGACCGCGACGACCAGATACATGCCGGTCCACAGCCCGCGGGCGGCGACGTGCCGCGGGTCGCCGCCGACGAAGTCGGCGCCGGTGCTCGTCTGGTGGAAGAAGGCCAGCGCGATGGCGAGGTAGCTGCCGAGGTGCACCAGGTACCAGGCCTCGTAGCGCAGTCGCCGGCGCGCCCAGGTCGCCGAAGTGAAGCCGACGAGCAGGAAGAGGGCCAGGCCGACGGTGGCCTTGAGCATGTCCGGGTAGGTCGTGAGAACCGTCCAGCCCTCGGACAGGGTGGCGTGGTGACCGGTGAGGCTGTAGCCCTCGACCGTGAGCAGGACGTGGGCCGACAGCAGGATCACGACGTTGGTGCCCAGTCCGCGGTGCCAGGCCGCCAGCCGGTCCAGCCCGACCGCCGCCTCGAACCACGGCAGCCGCGCCATGAGCAGCACCTGGACGAGCACCAGATAGGCGCCGAGCAGGCCGGTGATCCGCCCCACCGCGGTGACCTGGTCCCCGAGGTCGCTCACCGACCCTGGGATGGTGCCGAGCCACCACAGCGCGGCCACCGCGACGCCACCGGCCAGGAGTGCGGCCCGCACGGCGAGATGTCCCGCGTCCTTGGGGCTGCGCCCGTGTGCCGCGGGGGCGGCGAGCCGAGCGCGGCGCGGGCGGGTGGTGGCCACGTCGGCGACCATTCCCCGCAGATCTCAGAGCGGTCTTAGAGAACGGCTCGGTGGCGGTCGCGCCGAGCGTCGTGCTCACGACATCGGGGCAGGGACAGGGTGAACGTCGTGCCGGACGACCCCGTGTCGACGGTGACGTCGCCGGAGAAGCGGTGCACGGTGTCGGCGACGAGCGCCAGCCCCAGGCCGTAGCGCCGGCGTGTCTCGGTGCTGGCCCCGTGGTCCGCCTGCCGGTCACCGGAGGCGAAGCGGTCGAACAGCTGGGTGCGCACCCTGGCGGGGATGCCGGGGCCGGTGTCGGACACGGTGACGACGCCGCGATCGTTGCGCAGGCCGCAGGCGACGGTCACCGTGCCGCCGTCCGGCGAGTGGCGCACGGCGTTGTCGATCAGCGCCATCAGGCTGCGGCGCAGTGGTGGTGCCCCCGCCGTGACTTGCACGGGTGCGCCGTCGGGGGGGCCGCCGTCCCCGAGGTCGGCCAACGTGACGGCGATGCCGCGTTCCACGCCCAGAGGCCCGAGGCTGGCCACCGCATCCTGAGCGGCCGTGCGCAGGTCGGCGCATCCGGTGCCGTCCGTGTCCGGCTCGCTCGCGGCCAGCAGGTCCTCCACGACGTCGGCCAGGCCCGAGCTGTCGGCCAGCAGCCGTTCCACATCGGCGGTGAGCAGGCGGCGGGTCGACTCGTCCAGCGGTGCGTTCGCCAGGTGCCTCGCGAGCAGCTGCGCACGGGTCGACACCACGGTCAGCGGTGTCCTCAGCTCGTGGCTGGCGTCAGCGACGAACTGCCGCTGCCGGCGAAGCGCCGCCACCAGGCCCGAGGCAGTCTGCCGTCCCGAGAAGGCACCGAGAGCGGCGGCGGCTACGAGCGCGAGCGCGGCCGCGGCGAGCAGCCCGCCGAGCAGCCGGATGCGTTCCTGCTCGAGGGGACGAAGGGACAACGCGGCCTGTGCCACCGCGATGCCCTCGGGCCCGGTGCGCCGCTGGGTCCAGATGCGGAAGTCCCCGGCGGGTGCGTCGACATCCCGCACCTGGGCAGCGGGACTGCCCGCGGCGAGCACCGCGGAGATGGCCGGCCGGTACGGGAGGACCGGTGGAGCCCCGGGAGTTATCTCGGTGCGGCCGTCAGAATGGCGCAGAAGCAGGCTGATGCCCTCCGGCGGGTCGCCGACGTCGTCCGCGTGAACGGCCGCGTCCTGCAGCTGCGCTCGCGCGTCGCGGTCTTGCCCGGTCACCACAACCAGGAACACCAGTCCCCCGCAGAGCACGAAGCTCACCGCCACCAGGGACGCGGCCAACCAGGCCGCGCGGCGCCCGGCGCGACGCACGACGGCGCGGTCGCGATCCTCCGGCGCGGAGCGCCGACGGTAAGAGCGGGCCCGCCCGCTCACGGCACGCCGCCGTCGACAGCGCTAACGGCTCCCAGCTGGTATCCCACGCCGTGCACCGTCCGCACGACGCGCCGGCCGAGCTTGCGGCGCAGGTAGTGCACGTACGTGTCGACGACGTTGGCCGCCTCCGCGTCCGGGAAGACCCGGTCGCGCAGCTCGCCGCGGCCGAACACCCGGGAAGGGCGGCGGGCGAACACCTCCAGCAGGGCCGCCTCCCTGCCCGACAGCTCCACGACCGGGCCGCTCGCCGCCCGCACCCCGGGCACGCCGGAGGGCGACACGATGCGGGCCCGGGTGTCTAGCCGGCCACCGGGGACCCGCAGAACTGTCGCGTCCTCCAGGTGCCGACGCAACAGCGCCCGCAACCGGGCCAGCAGCTCCTCGACGTCGAACGGCTTGACCAGGTAGTCCTCGGCCCCGGCGTCCAGACCGTCGACCCGGTCCCGCAGCGTCCCGAACGCCGAGAGGACGAGAACCGGGATCGACCACCCCGCGCTCCGGAGCCGTCCCAGCACGGTGAGCCCGTCGACGTGCGGCAGCCCGCGGTCGAGCACCGCCACCTCGTGCCGGCCGTTCAGGGCCTGGTGCAGGGCGCCCTGACCGTCGCGGGCAACGTCGACCGCGTAGCCCTCCGCCGTGAGCAGCTCGGTGAGCATCTCGGTCAGGTCGGGATCGTCCTCGGCCAGCAGCAGCCGCCGACCCGCACCGGGAGCATCCGCAGACGCTGGGATCCTCCTCATGTCTGTCACCCTTCCAGGCGGTCGACAGTCCCCGCCGACGCGCACCCGCCTGGCCGGAGGTCGGAGACTCACGCGGGTCCGACGGGCGACGGTGGCGCTCAACCCCGCCGCTGCTGATCGTCGCCCCGGGGGGTGCCCCCCAGCAGGCGAAGCCTGTCGCGGACACTCGGCCACAGCCTGCTCGGCGTAGCCGGAGAGCCGCGCTCGCACTGTGGGGGTCGGCTTCGTGGTGCGGGAGCGGGGGGTAACCCCAGTCGTCGGCGGTCAGCAGTTCCTGGGTCGGGCGCTGATCACTCCGGTAAGTGCCAGGGCGGCGAGGAAGGCGAGCGCGCGGACCACCAGCACACCGCGAGGAGACCGATCTTCACGTAGGGGTCGATCGCTGCCGTGCTCACGTGCACGAACGGCAGCGCTGCCGACAACAGCGAGCCGTTGCGGGGATCCGGCCCGGTGCTGCCGGTTGATCGTTGGCTTACTGGTCCTCGGCGAGGGTAACGATCAACGCCCGTCGGGCAGCCCCCGCTTCTGCTTCTAACAGGGCCAGCTGGCGCCGCAGCTGGGTCACCCGGCTGTTGGCGAGAACCCAGGCGTCATAGGCCTCGATGCGGACGGCCCGGCGGTCGGCGCGGAAAGTGCTGGTCATGGAGTCCTCCTCGACGGTCAGCGGCGCCGTCGTGCGCCGGTGGGCCTGCAGGTATTCACGGTGGGAGTGGATGCTGTGGCGCGCCCATGCGCCCCATGTGGTCGCGCTGCAGGTTCGCGAGCGTGCCGGGGGTACCAGCCAGCGACTCGGCAGCGGGCGGTCGGGCACCCCACAGCTGCTGCTTGCGGTGGTCAGCACGAGCCCTGGGCGACCTTCTCCCCACCCCGGGAATGCATCCGCGTCGCCCGAGCGGCCGCATCGGGCGTTGACGCCACGACGCTCTCGCGGCAACACCTGGTCGGACAGGAGTCCGCTCAGGTGGGGCCTTCGCCGCCACTGAAGAACTCCGGTACTGCGGAACCCCCGGAGGATCACTGAAGCAGATCGGTGCCTTGCGTCGGCGTATCGGCTGGGACGCCACTTCTTCCCGCTAGCAGGGATCTGGCCTCACCTCTGGCCGCCGCCGCAGATGGGGGGTGGCTCCGATGCCCGGCAAACGCGCGAGTGCGAACGTCCTTGTCGACGGATAGGCGGGGCACGAGGAGGGGACGACGTGATCTGCAGGGCCGACACGCTGCCTCATGACGACCGGGAACAGGCCATCCACGGGCTGCGGGGCCAGCTCCGGAGCATGGCAGCAGCACGCGGAACGCCGGACTGGACGACCCTCGCCGAGGACGCCACGTTGCCCGTCCGCGTCGACACCGTTGCATGCTGACCCGGCTCCTTGGTGCGGGGGCTCCGCGAGCCGACCACAGGCCCTGCCGGCTGCTTCTCGTCCGGTACGAGACGCTGCTCGAGCCCCCCCGGTGCCTCGGCCGCTGCCAGCAGATCCAAGGGCGCGATGACGGGCGTGAAGGACGACCCCTGTGCGCACAGGATGCTGCGACGACCACCCCGGTCCACGGCGAGGTCGTGCCGCAGCGGCGCCCAACCGAGAGGGCTGCCCGCCGCCGACCTAGAGGCCGAGGCCCGCGGGCGACGGCTGCTCCTGACCCGACTGGGAGGACGGTACGACGGTGACGGAAGAAGGCCGGCCGCCTCGGCTGCGGCGCGATGCCGAGGCGACGATGACGCTGGTTGCGCACCTGCGGGAGCTGCGCAACCGCATCGCGCTGGCCCTGCTGTTCATCGCGGTCGCCACGGCGTTCTGCTTCTGGTGGTACGACCACGGGCTGGGCGAGTTCATCCGGGCGCCCTACTGCGCCGTCCCGGTGAGCGACCGTGCTCTCGGCACCGGCGGGAGCAGCCATGACTGCAGGCTGCTGGTCACCGACGTGTTCGGTGGCGCGCTGATCCGGCTCAAGATCGCCGCCACCGCCGGTGTCGTCGTCTCCGCCCCGCTGTGGCTCTACCAGCTGGGGCGGTTCGTCGCCCCCGGCCTGAAGCAGAACGAGCGGCGCTGTGGGCTGATCTTCGTCTGTGCTTCGAGCGCGCTGTTCGCCCTCGGCGCGGCGCTGGCCTACTACTCGCTGCGCACCGGGCTGACGCTGCTGCTGGGCTTCGCCGGCACCAACGTCGTCGTCGCGCTGACCGCGCAGGACTACCTGGGCTTCGTCCTCTCAGCGCTGCTCGCGTTCGGGGTGAGCTTCGAGCTGCCCTTGCTCGCGGTGGCGCTGAACCTGGTCGGGGTGCTGAGTCACGCGGCGCTGGGGAAGAGCAGGCGCTGGATCTACTTCCTCACCATCGTCTTCGCCGCGTTCGTCACGCCCACGCAGGATCCGTTCACGATGTTGCTGATGGCCCTGCCGATGTGCGTGCTGTTCGAGATCGCGATCCAAATCGCCAAGGTCGTCGACAAGCGGCGCGCCAGGCGTGCCGAGGCGGAGTCCTTCCACCACCTCTCCGACGACGAGGCCTCGCCGCTGGACGCCCGCGCGTCGACCCTCGAGGAGCCCATCGACCTCGCATGAGCATCCCCGGCCCTGCGCGAGCCGGGCGGGACGGGGACGACAGCGGCGTGTTCGACTCGCTCGGCCGGGCCGGGTCCTGATCGTCGCCCTCGCCGGGTTGCCCATCAGCGGGCTCATCAGCGGACCCGAGCGGCTGCCCACGGTCGCCGAAGACCCCGCCGGGGCGCTGAAGGGGACGCGACCAGCGAGGTTCGTGCGCAGCAGGACGAGTCCCTCGGTGACGACGTCGCCGAGCCGCGCGCCCGCAGCGGCCGACGGGAGGGCCGGCGACCCCGCTGCTGGGAGGCCGGGCCCTGCGCGCGCACGTTCCTCGGGGCCGTCCGGCTCCGCCGGCCCCATGGCCGTGTCGGGACGGGCGGCCGGTCCCGGCCCCATGCTGCGGACACCCGGCTCGACCCGGTCACCGAGGGTCCTGTCGCCCCTGCGCAGGTACGCGAAGGCACGCCGCAGTACCGGCTCGCCGGAATCCGGCACTTCCCGCTAGCCGGAGGTCGAGTTGGCCGCTGACCTCGACGACACAGCAGCCGCGGCTGGCGATGGTTGTGTCGACCGCGCGGGGAAACACACGCGGACGCGGCGGTCGCGCAGCAGGCACTTGTCCACCTCGATACATCGTCAGGAGACGGAAGCCGGGATGAGCGATCAGCAACTCGACCATGCAGATGACCGGCGGGCCGGCGACGGAAGCGCGCGTCTTGTCCCGCGACGCTCGGTCCTGCGCGGCCTCCTCGGTGGTGCGGCCGCGGTGGTCGCCGCGAACTCGGTGACTCCCGGCGTGGCCCACGCCCTGGGGACCAACCGCCCCACGGGAGGCGGCAGCGACTACGAAGACGGCTTCAACACGCTGGCGAGCGAGGACTCGACGCGGAGCATCCCGTTCTACGGCGAGCACCAGGCGGGGATCGGCACGCCGCCGCAGACCGCCGCCGCCTTCCTCGCCTTCGACGTGACCGCGGCCAACCGTGCCGAGCTCACCGACCTGTTCCGCACGCTGACCGCGCGGGCCGCCTTCCTGACCGCAGGTGGCACACCTGCTCAGGCCCAGCCGAACCAGCCGCCGGCGGATGACCGGCTGCTCGGCCCGACGGTGCTGCCCGACGATCTCACCGTCACCGTTGCCCTGGGAGCGTCGCTGTTCGACGGCCGCTACGGGTTGGGTCCGCGCAAGCCGGCCCAGCTCGAGACGATGCGTGCGTTCCCGCACGACGCCCTCGACCCCGCGATCTCCGACGGGGACCTGCTGGTGCAGCTGTGCGCCAACCACCACGACACCGTCGGGCACGCGATGCTCGACCTCCTCCAGCACACCGGGGGCGGTATGCGCCTGCGCTGGCGCATGGAGGCATTCCGGTTCCCGCCGCGGCCAGTCGGCATCCCCCGGGACTGGATGGGCTTCAAGGACGGCATCACCAACCCCGACACCTCCGATGCCGGCCAGATGAACCAGGAGGTGTGGCTCCAGCCCGGGACGCCCGAGCCGGCCTGGACCGCGGGCGGGACCTACCAGGTGATCCGCATCATCCGGATGCTCCTGGACAAGTGGAGCCAGGTGCCCGTCGACCAGCAGGAACACATCTTCGGCCGGCGCAAGCTCAGCGGCGCGCCGTTGTACGCGACGTCGCCGACCGCCTCGGACACGCTCGACCCCGTCTACACCAACGACCCGCAGGGCCTGCTCACGCCGCTGAACTGCCACATCCGGCTCGCCAATCCGCAGACCCCGCAGACGGCGGCCACCAGCGCCATCCTGCGCCGCAGCTTCCAGTACGACCGGAGCCTGGACCCGGCAGGAGTCCCCAACTTGGGGCACGTCTTCTGCTGCTTCCAGCAGCAGCTGAACACCTACACCACCATGCAGACGCGGCTCGAGGACGAGATATTGGTCCCCTACATCACCCCCATGGGGGGCGGCTACTTCTTCGCAGTCCCCGGCGTGCGCAACGCGCAGGACTACTTCGCCAGCGGGCTGCTGGCATGAGCCCGTTCCCGGGTCCCGATCAGCCAGGCTCCGGGCTCCCTTCCACTTCGGACGAGGCATGAGGATGCATCTCCCACGACGCTCTTCTCCAGGCGGCGGGAACGTGCAGCGGCGGCTCGTGCTGCCAGCGGTCGCGGTCGTCGCCGCGGTCCTGGTAGCACTGTTGGTCGCCCTGCTCATCCCGAGGACGTCCACCACGCTGGCGGCCGCGAGCAGGAGCGGCACCGTCTACGTGACCAATCAGCTCGACAACACCGTCTCCGTTGTCGACAGCAGCACCGGCAAGGTCGTCGCGACCGTGCCGGTGGGTGTCTCCCCGGCCAACCTGGCGGCATCGCCGGACGGCCGGTACATATACCTGGCCAACACCGGGGCCGACACCGTCTCGGTGCTCGACACCGCCACGAACGCCATCACCACGACCATCGCGCTCCCGGCCGGCGGCGGTCCCGCAGCCCTGGCCCTCAGCCCCGACGGCCGTCGCCTCTACATCGCCGAGGGGCGGGCGAACGAGGTCTCGGTGGTGGACCCCCAGACCGATCGCGTCGTGGCGTCGGTGCCCGTCGGGACCCAGCCGGCGAGCCTGGCGGTGGCACCGGACGGCGGGTCCGTCTACGTCGCCGACAGCGGATCCGGCACCATGTCGGTCCTCGACGCCCGGAGGAACGCGGTCGTGCGCACCGTCGCGACGGGGCAGTTCCCCTCCGGTGCGGCCGTCACGCCCGACGGCGCGTCGGTCTACGTCACCAACGAGCTGTCCCACGACGTCACGGTCGTCGACGCCCGAAGCGGCGTCGTCCAGGCCACTGTGCCCGCCCCGAGCCCGTTCGGCGTGGCGATGAGCCGCGACGGCACGCAGGCCTACGTCACCGATCTCGGCCCGGGCAAGCTCACCGTCATCGACACCCACACCCACCAGGTCTCGTCCACCGTCACCCTGGGGTCTAACGGCACCGACCCGTTCCAGGTCAGGGCCACCAACGACGCCATCTACGTCACCGATCAGGGCGCGAACACCCTGTCGGTCATCGACCCGCGCACGCTGAACGTGGTTGCCACCGTGGCCACCGGCACCAGCCCCTATGGCATCGCGGTCGTCCAGCGCCCGGGCAAGAACGACTAGCGGCGCCCGGCGGCGGAGCAGCCCGCAGCCACCGCGGAGGCCGCGCCACCCGAGACGGCATGGGAGAACGATGGAAATGAACGCACTGAGCCCCTGGCACCTGCTGCTGATCCTGCTCGCTTTTCTGCTGCTGGTCGGCTACAAGAAGCTGCCCGACGCGACCCGTTCGCTGGGCCGCTCGCTGCGCATCTTCCGCAGCGAGGTGCGCGAACTGACCGACCGAGACACCGCGCAGGGTGTTTCCGCGGCCGAGGCAGAGCCGGAGGCCCCGACGCGGCCGGTCGCGGAGCTCGAGCGTGAGGCCGCTGCCGCGGAGGCGCTCGCCGCCCGGTTGCGCGCTCGCGTGACCGCCTCTACCGACGACCGGCAGTCCGCTTCCTGAACCGGCGACGCCGACCGGCGCGCCGGGGTGACCGTGCCCGGCGTCCCGGCTCGTCGGCTCGTCCCACGCCCATGAGGAGGTGATCATGTTCGATTTCCTCAGCTGGGGGCATCTGCTGGTGATCGGCCTGGCCGCGCTGTTCATCTTCGGCCCCGAGCGGCTGCCCACCCTGGCCCAGGATGCCGCCCGTGGGATCCGGCAGGTCCGCGCCGTCACCGCGGCCGTCCGCAGGCAACTGGACGACGAACTGGGTGAGGACTTCACCGATCTGCGTGCTCTGGATCTGCGCCGATACCACCCGCGGACCTTCCTTCGTGCGCAGCTCCTCGGTGAGGACGAGGCCTCCCCGTCACCGACAGGACGCACCACCGCGTCGTCAGGGGCGATGGACGAGGCGGGTGTCCGCACGTTGCCCCCGCCGTTCGACGCCGAAGCAACCTGACGACCGGGCACTGATCACCCGCGACGGCGGGGGAGCTGCCGACGACGCAGACGAGTGCGCCGGTGGAGGCGACGAAGGTTGCGCCAGATCGTGCGACGACGACGCCGGCATCGTGCTCGCACCTGGTCATCGGCGGTTCGTGTGCCCGCTGATCACCGCGCGGCCGACCATCCCGGGTGGGTGAGGTGGCCGCCGTGTCGTGTCTTCGCGGGTGAGTCCAGCGTTTCCCGGCCGGCGAGCCCGCGTCCGGGAGGTGGCAGCGCCGACATCCGGGGCGCACGCGGGGATGGGTCGCATGCCGCAGAACGCGTTGCACGACCTCGAGCGCCACCTGGCCTCGGTGCGCCGGCTCGGCTACGGCACCAGCGTGGAGGAGACCGAGCGGGGCTCGCTCCGAGACATATCCGCAGCAAATCAGCCCGTCACGCCTGACTTGGGAGACACGCCCGAGGTGCTGCTGCAGTACCGCCGCCACGCACCCCGAGGCCGCCCGGGCCGACGTGCTCGCCTTCACCGCCTTTCCCAAGGAGGTCTGGCGCCAGATCTGGTCGAACAACCCCTCCGACCGGCTCGACCAGGAGATCGGCAGGCGCTCCTCGAGCAGAACGACCGGCGAGGTGTTGACACCGATCACCTGGAGGGCCGACTCCGCGAGCGCGACCGGGGAGACGTCCCCGGACGCCACGGGGCCGACGAGGTCGGCGATCGTCCAGGTCGTCGGGTCAGCGGGCAGGGGAGCCGGGAACAGCGAGCCGAGCTCGGCCATGCGCAACGCCACCCCCGAGGGCGATGCTGGCCGGCAGGAAGATCGCTTGCACGATATCGGGGGAGACGTGTCCGTAAACGTCGCCGGGAAAGGCGATCGACGAGTGGTCGAGGATCACAGAGACCACCTTGAGCGGCACGCCGCCGGTGAGCGCCGGGCTGGAGTCCTCGCATACCTGCCAACCCGGACTTCGGGCGGTCCGACACCCCTGGGGACGGCCAGCAGGCGCTCCGCGGCTCGTAGCCGGCCGGCACACCGGCCCGCAGGCCACCGCTCCTGGGTCCTGCTGGCTATTCCGATCCCGTCTGTTCGACCTCGAGCGGAAGGGCGACGACCAGCAGGGTCCCGGCGCCGGGCGGGCTCTCGATCCTGATCGTCCCGCCGAGAGCCTCGACGCGATCGCGCAAGCCGACAAGTCCCGAGCCCTGGCCGAAATGCGCTCCGCCGACGCCGTCGTCGCGGATCGACAGCAGCAGGCCGTCGTCGCGGAGCGCGAGCGACACGTCGATCCGGGATGCCTGCGCATACTTTGTCGCGTTGGCGAGGGCCTCCGAGGCAACGAAGTACGCCGCGGCCTCAACCGGCTCACCGAGCCGTCTAGAGGTCGGGACGTCGAGGGCAACGGGGATCGGCGAGCGCCGCGCGAGCGCCCGCAGGGCGGGGCGCAGACCGCCCTCGGACAGGATCGAGGGATGGATACCGCGCGACATCTCGCGCAGCTCGTCGAGCGCGGAGGCGAGCTCACCTTCGACGCGCGACAGCTCTGAGATGAGAACCTCCCCGGTGGGGGCTGCCTTCTTGATGGTGGCGAGCTGGAGGTTGAGCGTCACCAGCCGCTGCTGCGTGCCGTCGTGGAGGTCTCGTTCGATCCGGCGGCGAGCCTGGTCCGCGGCCGCGACGATCCGCCTGCGCGATGCCTCGAGCTCGGACTTGCTCTCCGCGTTCGCGATCGCCGTTGCGAGCAGCCCACCGAACTTCTCGAGGCGCTCGTCGGTGTCCAGCGGCAGCGGCTCCTGTGACTGGACGGCGACCGCGCCCCAGAGACGGCCTTCGACGACGATGGGGCTGGCGACCGTCGAGACGATCCTGAGACGGTGATGGACTTCGGCAACGGGTCCTTCGATTCTGGACCAGTCCCTTGCGCCGCCGCGGGCCGAGCGTCCGGTTCGATACACCTCTGCCGAGGCCATCCCATCCGTGAACTTCCAGTGCGCTTCGAGCGGAAAGGCTTCGCTCGTCTTGCTCGCGACGCCGACATAGATGATCCCCGTACCCTCGTCGTCGAACTTCACGACCGTTGCCGAATCCGTACCCACCAGACGCCCGACCTCGTCGCTGACCGCCGCGAAGATCTCGTCGGGTCGGACGCCCTGCGCCACCAGCGTCGCCACGCGGCGCAACGCTGCTTGCTCTTCGGCCAACCTGGTGAGGGCCGCGCGGCCCTCGGCGTTCGCGATCGCGGTCGCGACGAGCTCCGTGAACTTCTCGAGGCGCTCCTCGGTGTCGAGCGGCAACGGCTCCTGGCCATGGACGGCCATGGCGCCCCAGAGCCGGCCTTCGACGACGATCGGGCTGGCAACCGCGGAGATGATGCCCATCCGACGATGGATGTCCCCGATCGGCCCCTCGACCCCGATCAACGTCGATCCGCTGCGGGCAGACCGTCCGGTGCGGTATACGTCGAAGGAAGCCATCCCCTCCTGGAACTTCCAGTGCACTCCGATCGGGAAGGCGGCGCTGACCTTGCTGGCGGAGCCGACGTAACTGATCCCCTCACCGTCGTCGTCGTACCTGATGACCGTTGCCGAATCCGTACCGACCAGACGCCCGACCTCGTCGCTGACCGTCGCGAAGAGCTCGTCGGGTCTCACTCCGCGCGCCACCCGCGTCGCCATGCGTCGGAGCGCTGCCTGCTCTGCAGCCAGGCGCTCGAGGGACTCCCGCGACTCGGCATTCTCGATCGCGGTCGCCAGCAGCGTGGTGAAGTCGGTCAGACGCGACGCCGCGTCGTCCGGCAACGGCTCCTGTTCCCTGGTTGAACCGAGGACCGCTCCCCAGAGACGGCCGGCTACGACGATCGGGGCTCCGACGGACGCGCGGATCCCGGTGCGACGGACGATCGCCGCCATCTCACCGGCAAGCCCCCCGTGGTCGTCAGTGCCGGCAGCCGCGGCGCGGTCGCGGACGAGTCGAAGGATGTTCGTCCCCTCGATCGGCCACCGGGCGCCGACGGGGCGCAGCCCTTTTCGCCGGTCGTAGTTGGCGCACTCGGTAGCGGTGCCGTCGAGCTCGTAGCGCACGACGCACACGGCTGAGACGCCGACGACCCGGGAGACCTCCTCGGCGACAACGGCGAACAGGTCCTGCGGCCGCACGCCCCCCGCCACGAGGGTCGCGACGCGGTGCAGCGCGTCCAGCTCGGCGCTGGTTCCGTGGCCGTCCGTGACGTCCCTCGCCACTCCGTACACGACGCCGTCGTCCGATCGGGTGTGCGTGCTCCACTTGAACCAGCGCACCGAGCCGTCGGCGCATATGTGGCGACACTCGAATCCGCTGGATTCCTTGCCGTCCGCGAGCTCGGCGAAGAGCGCGTCGACGGAGTCGACATCGTCGGGGTGGACATGATCCAGGAACGGCCTCGCCAGCAGCTCCTCCTGCGTGTAGCCGAGGATGCGCGCGAACGCCGGATTGGCGAACCTCACATACCCGTCGGGCCCGGCGATGCAGAAGGCATCCGCCGACAGGTCCAGGAGCTGTACCAGCTCGTGGTTGACGGGTTGGCTCGTGCGGACCACGCTCCCAGTGTGGGCGTCGCCTATCACGTTCGGAAGGCGCTCGCGAGCCCATCTCGCGCCCAGGGCGGGCTGACGAGGCAGCCCCGTGATGCCTGAACATCCGCCGGTCGTCGCGCTCACGCACCTGTCGAAGTCGTTCGGCGCAGTCCGCGCACTCCACGACGTCGACCTGACCGTTCGGCGCGGCGAGGTGCACGGCCTGCTCGGGGAGAACGGGTCGGGCAAGTCGACACTGATCAAGATCCTCTCCGGCTTCCATACACCGGATACGGGCAGCGGACTCGCCGTCAACGGCCGGCCCGTCTCGTTCCCCCTCCACCCGGGGAAGTTCCGCAGTCTCGGCATGAGCTTCGTGCACCAGGATCTCGGCCTGGTCCCCTCGCTGTCGGTGGTCGAGAACCTCCTCGTCGGCGACCTGGCCTCCCGGCGCCGTTGGCGGCTCTCCTGGCCCCGTGAACGGCGCAGGGCAGCGGAGACCTTCGCGTCCTTCGGGCTCGGTCTCGATCCGCGCGCGCAGGTCGCCGACCTCCGGCCGTCCGATCGGGCGCTCCTCGCCATCGTCCGAGCGGTCCAGGAGATCCGTGCGCACACCGCCGATGACGGGTCCGACTACGGGCTGCTCGTCCTGGACGAGCCGACGGTCTTCCTGCCGGCTCGCGACCGCGACCAACTCTTCGTGCTTATCCGGAGGATCGCTGCGACGCGCGCCAGCATCCTGTTCGTCTCCCACGACCTCGACGAGATCCGCGGCATCACCGACCGCGTCACCGTGCTGCGCGACGGAGTGGTTCGCGGCACGGTCGAGACCGCTCGAGCCAGTGGCGAGGTTCTCGTCGAGATGATCATCGGCCGACGGCTGCAGGCGCTGCCGATCGAACGCAAGCGGACGGCGACCGGCGCGGCGGTATCGATCACCGGCCTGAACGGCCGATATGCCCGAGGTGTGTCGCTCACGGTCCACAGGGGCGAGGTCGTGGGCCTGACCGGATTGCTGGGCAGCGGGTTCGAGGAGATTCCGTACTACGTGTTCGGGGCGAGGCGCGCGTTCGCCGGCCGGCTGGCCATCGACGGGAGGACCTACGACCTGCGCGCGATGAGCCCGAGCCGTGCGCTGGAGGCGGGCGTCGCGCTGCTGCCGGCCGACCGCCACCACGACGGCAGCGTCGGCTCGCTCTCACTGGGCGACAACGTCACGGTTCCGGCTCTGCGCAAGTATCGGTCGCGCATCGGCCTTAATCGACGGCGTATGCGAAGCGACGCGCGAAGGCTGCTGGCACAGTTCGACGTCCGGCCGCCCGACCCCCGATCGACCTACCAGTCGCTGAGCGGCGGCAACCAGCAGAAGGCGCTGCTCGCCAAGTGGCTACAGACTAAGCCGTCCCTGCTCCTGCTCCACGAGCCGACGCAGGGCGTCGACATCCGAGCCCGCCAGCAGATCTTCCGGCTGACGAGAAAGGCCGCAGCCGGCGACACAGCCGTGGTGTGTGTCAGCACTGACTACGATCAGCTCGCGGCGGTCTGCGACCGGGTCGTCGTCTTCGGTCGCGGACGCGTCGGACGCGAGTTGACCGGCGCTGAGGTCACCAAGGAGCGGATCGCGGAGCAGTGCTACCGCGTCGCCGAGAACCCCTCCGGTCGTCATCTCGACGCGGGAGGTGATGCGTAACGGGTGCCCGGACCGTTTCGCTCGCCCTCCGGCTGCACGGAGGGGTGAGCGTCGGCGAGTTCGTCGAGCGATTCGCGCTCGTCGGCGCGTGGATCGCCGTGATCGCCGTCTTCAGCGTGCTCAAACCGGACACGTTCGCCACGTCGTCCAACTTCGCCGCGATCCTCGGTTCGCAGGCGGTCCTCGTCGTGCTCACGTGCGCGCTGCTGATTCCGCTGACCGCGGGTGACTACGACTTGTCGATCACCGGAGTGCTGACGCTCTCGCAGATGATGATCGGAATCCTGAACACACGGAACGGCATCTCGGTCTACGTCTGCATCGTGGCCGCGCTCCTGACGGGAGCGCTCGTGGGTCTGATCAACGGCGCGTTCGTCGTCATCTTCGGCATCGACTCGTTCATCGTCACGCTCGGCACGGGAACATTTCTCGGCGGCGTCGTCCTGTGGATCAGCAACTCGGAGACGTTCGCCGGGATTTCCTCCCAGCTCACCGGGCCGGTCGTTGTCGAACGATTCCTCGGCGTCCCACTTGCTTTCTACTATGGCCTCGCACTCGTCATCGTGCTCTGGTACTTCCTCGAGTACACCTCGCTCGGCCGGCAACTGCTGTTCGTTGGGCGAAGTCGGCGCGTTGCCCGGCTCAGCGGTCTGCGTGTGGGACGCCTCCGTTGGGGGGCGCTGGTCGCCTCGGGCGTCATTGCGGCCGCCGCCGGCGTCCTGTACGCAGGGATCACTGGCGCGGCCGACCCCGTGTCGGGCGCGGGGTTCCTGTTGCCTGCGTTCGCGGCGGCGTTCCTTGGAGCGACCAGCATCGTCCCCGGCCGCTTCAACCCATGGGGATCGTTTATCGCCGTCTACTTCCTCGTCACCGGGATCACCGGGCTGGCCCTCTTCGGGATCCAGTCGTGGCTCCAGGACATGTTCTACGGCGGCGCGCTCGTTTTGGCGGTTACATTCTCGCAGATTGCCCGACGGCGCGAGGAGCATGTGAGCGGCGTGCGAGAGAACTAGCGGAGGGGAGGGCGGCGAGAGACGCGATGGCGCAGTTCTGTTCACCACTTTAACTGCACCTGGTGGACGAAACGGAGGCGAAGTGAGGAGCAGGACTCGAAAGCTGGTGCCGGGCCGGCGCCGAACGTTCAACTTCGCCTTGTTGATCGTTGTCGCCATGCTCACCGCGCTCGCTGCGGGCTGCGGCGGAGTCGCGGGGAACAAGGCGGCCGATGGCACGAGCACAGGCACCTCGAGTGGGTGCGATCTCCACTACGTGACCAAGCACATCGACGACCATAAGGGGATCGCCAATTGGGCGTACCCGGGAAAGCCCTTCGATGCGAAGAAGGCGGTCGGTAAAACGATCTTCAGCATCCAGGAGAACTCCGCCAACCCGTTCACGAACACGATCGTCGCCGGGATGAAGGAAGTGGCCGACAAGATCGGGATCAAGCTCGTGGACTATCCGAACCAGGGCCAACGCACGCAGTGGATCCAGGGAATTCAGGAGGCAATCTCCCAGAAGGTCGACGTGATCGTCCTGGCGGGTGGCACGATCGGCCCGATCTACTTCAAGGAACAGGCAGCCGCTGCCGATCGAGCGGGCATCCCGATCGTCACGGTCGTCGACCGCGATCTGACCCAGGACGCCGAGCCGAACACGGCCGCACGCGTCGGCCAGCCGTACGCCGAGGCCGCGCGACTCGACGCGGACTGGATCATCAAGCAGACAAAGTGCAGCGCGAACGTGCTCGTCATCACCACGAACGAACTGATCGCGGGCGACATCAATAGCAAGGCCGCACAGGATGAGTTCGATAAGTACTGCGGTGACCGTTGTAAGACGAGGTTTGTGAACGTCCCGCTCTCCCAGTGGGCGACGAAGATCGGGACGACGACTCAGACGGAAGTCTCGTCGAACCCCGATCTCAACTACGTCTTTCCGTTGTACGACGCAATGTCGCAGTTCGTAGTCCCGGCAATCCAGCTTGGCGGCGGGATCACGAGGGTCAAGGTCGCGACCTTCAACGGCACGCCGGGGATCCTTCGGATGATCCAGACGGGTGACACGGTCGAGATGATCGTCGGTGAGAACGAGACCCACCTCGGCTACGCGGCGATGGACCAGGCGATGCGCCTGATGACCGGCGTCGACCCGATCCGTGACGGCGAATACGGCATCCCGCTTCGCGTTTTCGACCACTCGAACGTCGACGAGACGGGCCTTCCGCCTGAGTACGGCGTCGGCTACGGCGACCAGTGGCGCGACGGCTTCCTCAAGGCATGGGGGCTGCCTGGCTGACAAACCAGCGAAAAGGAGCGGCGCCCCGACATTGGGCGCCGCTCCGCGCCTAGCGCGACGGAGGTGGCAGGTAAGATGAGTGAACCCGAACGCGACCTGGTCGGCTACGGGGCGAATCGGCCCACAACCGGTTTTCCTGACGGCAAGAGGCTCGCGATCTCGCTCGTCGTCAATTTCGAGGAGGGATCGGAGCGGTCGTTCGCAGTGGGTGATCCTGACCAGGAAGCACTCACGGAGTGGGGGCAGTATCCGTTCCCGCCCGACATCCGGAACCTTGCGATGGAGACGATGCACGAGTACGGCTCCCGAGTCGGCGTCTGGCGGATCCTCGACATCTTCAAGCGCCACGACGTCAAGAGCACGTTCTTCGCCTGCGCGGTCGCGTTCGAGCACGCCCCAGACGTCGCGCGCGCAGCGGTGGAGCAAG
>JAODNN010000167.1 GCA_025465355.1 Blastococcus sp.
GGCGTCATCCTCAACATCGTGCCGCCCAAGACTCAGTTGGCGTCGGCGTACGGGTACGGGTACAGCTACGGCGCCGACGGAGAGGGCAAGCACAAGAAGTAGCCGGACAGTGTCCGCGTGGTGCACGTTCCGTGGCGGTGCGACTGCAGTGTGTGAGTGCCGCGTCGCCCGAAGCGTGGAACCTGTCACAGGTTCCCCCTTTACGGATTCCGTCACCGGGGTGGAACCGGTACGTTCCGTTCGCCGGCCGAACATTGAAGTTCCTGGTCCGCATGGTGTTTTGGGGTGGTCAGCACCCCATCCGGCGCACGGGGGTGCCACGATTTCTCTGTTCGATGTCCGCGAACGGTCGGTACGGCTTGAAGAGCGGCCCCCGGGTCGCGGCTGGCAGCCGTTCGCGCCGCGTCTGCGGGGCGAAGGCACCGAGGCTCGCCGTGCCTGGCGATCGGCCTACGCCCGCCGCACGGTCGCCTTCGACTGGCTCTCCGCCGCCGTAGCCGCCGTGATCGGTCTCATGGTCCGATTCGGGCCGGCTGAAGCCGGTCACCCACACGCATCCTTCTGGATGGCGATTGCCATGCCGTTCGTCTGGGTGCTCAGCATGCTCGTCGCGCGCAGCTACGAAGAGCGCTTCCTCTGGGTGGGCCCAGAGGAGTTCCGGCGAGTGTTCTTCGCCGCCGTCATGCAGCTCGCCGTCGTCGGGACCGTCTCCTGGGGGCTCCAGCTGGACGTCGCCCGGGGCTTCGTCGTCCTTGCACTTCCGCTCGCCACATTGCTGACCTTGGTCCAGCGCTACGGTCATCGGCGCTGGCTGCACAGCAGGCACAGCCGTGGGCAGTTTCAGCAGACGACGCTTCTGGTCGGGCACCGCAACGCGGTCGCCTCGCTCGACGAGCAGATGCAGCGTCAGGCGTTCCACGGCTACAAGGTGATGGGCTGTTGCCTGCCCATGGGCGAGGCGAACTTCGTTGCTGACGCTTTCAACGGGCTACCCGTGCTGGGCGGGCTCGCTGACGTCGCCGAGGTCGTCGCGCAGTACGAGGTCGACACCGTCGCCGTCCTGCCCTGCCCCGAACTCGACGGGCCGGCGCTACGCCGGCTCGGCTGGGATCTCGAGAAGACCCGCGCGGAGCTGTTGCTCGCCCCGGCGGTCACCGAGATCGTCGGCCCCCGCGTGCGCATCCGGCCGGTGTGCGGCCTTCCGCTCATGCACATGGAGCGCCCCGAGCTGCGCGGCATTCGCCGCTTCACCAAGAACGTCTTCGACCGCACCGCGGCTGCCCTGGGCATCCTCTTCATCGGGCCGGCGCTGGTCGGACTGGCGCTGATCGTCGGGCTCACCAGCCGCGGCGGCGTCTTCTATCGGCAGGAACGGGTGGGCCGCGACGGCCGGACCTTCTCGATGCTGAAGTTCCGCAGCATGGTCGCCGGTGCCGACCGCCTGGTCGGCGACATGAAGTCGGACAGCGGCGGCAACAGCGTTCTCTTCAAGCAGCGGAACGACCCGCGGGTCACGCCCATCGGCAGGATCATGCGGCGGTATTCGCTCGACGAGCTGCCGCAGCTGTTGAACGTCCTGCGCGGCGACATGTCCCTGGTCGGCCCGCGACCGCCCCTGCCCTCCGAGGTTGAGCGCTACGGCTTCGACATGCACCGCCGCTTCCTGGTCAAGCCCGGCCTCACCGGCCTGTGGCAGGTCAGCGGACGGTCGGATCTCTCGTGGGATGACTCGGTGCGGATCGACGTCCGGTACGTCGAGAACTGGTCGCTGACGTTCGACTTCATGATCCTCTGGAAGACAGTCGGCGCGGTCCTCCGCGGTTCAGGGGCGTACTGACCGCACGATGCACCAGTGACCCCCCATGGGGCAGACCAGTCTGCCTTCACCGTGTTGCTGGTCTGCACCGGAAACATCTGCCGCTCGGCCTTCGCTGAGCGACTCGGCCGCGCCTACCTCGCCGAAGCACTGGGTGGGGAGGCCGGCGCCATTCGCATCGTGAGCGCCGGCACCCGGGCCGTCGTCGGCTCGGCCATGCACCCCGACAGCGCCAGGGCCCTCCGCGGCTTCGGAGCCGAGCCGGGTGACTTCCGAGCGCGGCAGCTCAACGACGCCATGGCTGCCGAGGCCGACCTCACGCTGACCATGACCCGTGGCCACCGGCGCGACGTCTTGCACGGCGCTCCGCGGGCCATGGCACGCACCTTCACCCTTCGGGAGGCCGCCGACCTGCTCCGGCTCGTGGGCGTCGATGCCGAGCCCAACGGCGATGACTACGTCGGTCAGGCCCGCGGCCTGGTGCGCGAGCTGGCCGCCGCCCGTGCACGCCGGCAGAGCGGTGAAAGGGACGACATCCGCGACCCCATCGGGCAGCCCCCCGAGGTGCATGAGGAGGTGGGGGAGCTCATCACCGCTGCCCTGCTGCCGGTGCTGCGTCGTCTCGTCTCGCTCCGCCCATCCGCGAACGGACGTGCCCCGGATCCCGCGGTCGACCCGGTGAACGAGTCGTCGCCGGGACAGGTGGGGCCGGAGGGGTTGCCGGACGATCCGGTTTCGGACAGAACTGGCGAGTCGCACCAGGCCTGAACTGGCAGTACGTCAGTGTGACGGAGTGGTCACGTTCTGGCTGCAATCTGCCGATGGAGAAGACGTGTGGTGGCTCTGGGTGGTCGGTGTGCTCGTTGCGTGGCTGGGCATCGCCCTCGTCCTCGCCGTGATCGTCGGCCGGGGGATCCGTCTGGCCGATCTCCGGTCCCCGGACACCGGGGCGACCCCGGACACCACCGCTGACCTGCCGGCCGGAATGGTGGCCCGAAACCCTGCCGTCGTCCGTGTCCGCCGCCGCGCGATCCCGCTGCCCAACATCGGCGTCGCGCTGGTCGTGCTCGCCGTCGCGCTCGAGACCTCCGGTTACGTCGCCCGGCTCACCGGCGCCGGGGGCGAATCGGGCCATCTGCTGTCGATGGACGCGCCGCTCTCTCTGCCGCGCATGTTCGTAGCCCTTCTCTTCGCGGCCGCGGCCTTCGCGGCGTTTGCCGGCGCAGGAACCATCCCTGGACGCCGCACGTGGTGGACCGCCGTTGGTGTGATCGCAGCCGGGATCGCCATCGTCAAGGCCGGCGGGAACATCCACGCCTGGGCGCTCCGGGCGCTCGCGTCCGCCGTCGGTGACGCGGCCGCACAGGCGCTGAGCGTGGCCGCGGCCCTCGTCGTCGTGGCTGGGCTGTGGTTCCTCAGCCGGAAGGAGGAACGCGACCGCCGCCGCATGCTCAGCGTGCTCGCGCTCTACGCCGTTGCCGCCGTCGGCCTCTCCGCCGTTTCCTCTCTTGTCGCCGGCGCGTACGGCGGCGCGAGCAGCTGGGCTGCAGCCGCCACCTTCGTAGAGGAGTCCGGTGAGGCGCTGGCCGCCGTCGCCTTCCTCATGGGCGTCCTGGCAGGTGTCGCGCCTCGCCTCGTCCTGCCGGCGGAATGGGCGCTGCGCCGCACGGCCGACGCGCACACCCTGGACCTCCCCGAGGAGGTGCCCGGACGGTCTGCCGCCGGAGGCACGGCACTCAGCTGAGCGGCCAGGTCGGCTCGGGCCGTTGGCGTCGGGGTATGAGCGACGAGGAGCGTATTCCGGTCGAACGCGTCATGACCGGCATGACGCTGCATCCCTGCCCGACGGCTGGACGCCGGTCGAGGCGCTCGTGCTGATGAAGTGCCTGGACGAGACAGGCCGCCCGGCGTGGCTGTACCAGACGACTGCAGCGCCGAACCGAGAAGAACTGCTCGGCGCCCTCGTCGTCCACACGGATCTGCTGCGCAAGGAACTCGTCTCCGAGTGGGACGACGAGGAAGAGGGCGGTGGATGTCGCCTGACAGTGAGGATGCGGGTGGACGGGGTCACCCGGGTTGGTCTGACTCTCCGCCTGACCGACGCTTCGCTGTCTTGGTGAGGATTCGTCGATCGGTCCCGGGTGGCCCCGTCCTTGCACGTCACCGGGCTCGACGTCCGTGACCTCATAGGAGCCTGTGCAAGAGGCGCCCATCACTGTCTTGTCCGCCTCGTCCGGCCTCGGTGCGTGCCGTCTCATCGGTGCAAGCGACAAGGACGGCGATTCCCATCATGACGAGCGCAGCGCTGGATGTCTTCGGTGGCGTGGACACCCACGGCAGAACCCATCACGCGGCGGCGATCGACGGCGCCGGGCGGCTGCTCGGTGACGCCGAGTTCGCCGCCACCGCGGCCGGCTATGCCGCCCTGCTGGCCTGGCTGGGCGGCTTCGGCCAGGTGGTGAAGGTCGGGGTGGAGGGCACCGGCACCTACGGTGCGGGCCTGGGCCGCCACCTGGCCGGCAAGGATGTGGCGGTGGTCGAGGTCGACCGGCCCGATCGCAAGACCCGCCGCCGGCAGGGCAAGTCCGATCCGATCGACGCCATCGCCGCGGCCCGGGCGGTGCTGGCCGGCACCGCCAGCGGTGCACCGAAGACCCGCACCGGCCCCGTGGAGGCCATCCGCGCGCTGCGGGTAGCGCGCCGCGGGGCGGTGAAGGCCCGCACCGCCGCCCTCAACCAGACCCACGGCCTGCTCGTCTCCGCCCCCGAGGCGCTGCGCGCCGAGCTGACCGGGCTGACCACAACCGAGCTGGTCGCCCGCTGCGCCGGCTTCCGCATCGACCCCGCTCGGCTGCTGGAGCCGACCGTGGCGACGAAGGCGGCGCTGCGCGCGATCGCCCGCCGCGTCCAAGCCCTGGATGAAGAGATCGCCGTGGCCGACGCCCGGCTGCGCCCGGCCACCAGCACCGTTGCGCCGCGCACCGCGGCACTTTTCGGCGCGGGACCCGACGTGGCCGGGCAACTACTGGTCACCGCCGGGGACAACCCCGAGCGGCTGCGCAGCGAGGCCGCCTGGCCCATCTGACCGGGATCAGCCCGCTGCCGGCCAGCTCCGGACGCACCGACCGACACCGACTCAACCGCGGTGGCGACCGAGCCGCCAACGCCGCGATCCACCGCATCGTCCTTTGCCGGATGCGCTACCACCAGCCCACCCGCGCCTACGTCGCACGCCGCACTGCACAAGGCCTGAGCAAGAAAGAGATCATGCGCTGCCTCAAGCGCTACGTCGTCCGCGAGGTCCACACCGCGCTACTCGCCGACTTCGAAAGACTCGCGTCCCCCGCTTGACGTCCATAGGAGCATCCTCGCGGTTTCTGTCAGCGCGGGACGTCGGGCAGTGCCTGCTTGCTGAACTCGGCGGCGTTCTCCGACAGCGAGTCGTTGCGCAGGTCGGCCCACATCCGCTCACCGGTGACCATGTCCAGGTACACGACGCTGGCCGCGCCCTCCCGACCGGTGCCGAGCACCGGGGCGGTGAAGTACTGGACGTTTTTCGGCGTGACGTTGCGCATCGAGTAGGCCAGCGAGAGCAGGTTCGCGTTGCTCAACGCGTCGTCGATGGCCAGCGAATGGGTCACGGCGAGCAGCGCGGTGTCGAGGCGCGCGGGGTCGGTGAACGTGTTCGAGCTGAACAGCTTGCCGAACATCGACCGCAGGTACTGCTGCTGGCGCTTGACCCGGTCGAAGTCCCCGCCCTGCAGCCCGTGGCGCTGCCCGAGGTACCAGCGGGCCTGATCGCCGTTGAGGTGGTTGACGCCCGCAGGGAAGGTGTACGGGCCCCATTTGGTCGTCGCGGCGACTACGACGTCGACGCCGCCGAGGTCGTCGGTCACCTTGATGATGCCGTCGAAGTCGATGGCCACGAAGTGGTCGATCCGCACCTGGGTGAGTTGCTCGACGGTCTGGATCAGCAGGCTGGGGCCGCCCCAGGCCCAGGCGGCGTTGATCTTGCTCTTGCCGTGCCCCGGGATATCGACCCACGAGTCGCGGGGGATCGAGATCACCTGGGCGTGCTGCCGGTCGGCGGTGAACCGCACGAGCATGATCGCGTCCGAGCGGGAGTCGGGCAGCTGTCCTTGCGCGAAGTGACTCCGGGTGTCCGAGCCGACGAGCAGGAACGTCACCGGCGTCCCGCCGCCGCGCTCCGGGGTAGCGGGCGCGGGGCGCGCACCCTGGTTCACCGTGCCGAACACGTTGTCGACGCGGGCGATGTTGCCGCCGAAGTGCTCGGTCAGGTACCAGACCCCACCGCCGATGGCGAGCGCGAGGACGAGGCCGAGGACGCCGATGCTGATCAGCACCCGCCGCAGCACGCGGCTCTTGCGGGGGCGGGGCTCGTCGGCGTCCGTGTCGCCGACGTGAGGTTCGTCGACGGCCGCGGGCGTGCCGGCCACGTCGTCGGCAACGGTCCGCTCATCGATGTCACTGCCCGGCCGCCCGTCGACTGCGGGGCGCGCGCCGGTGTCGTCCGTGCTCACTCGCGATCCCCCGTCTGCGTGGCCAAGGAGATCGACGGTACGGGCGGAAAACGGGGCAGAGAAGGCCAGCTCACCCCTCGGGGTGAGCGGTGTCACGCCCGGTCAGCCGCGCCGGGATCTGTGGCCGGTGGGTGCCCGGCCTGAGGCCGGGGTGTCTCGGCCAACGGACGGGGGTCGGCTGCTGGGGATGCCCGGCGTGCTCTCGCCGGGCGGGGGAGCAGCAGCAGGCGGACCAGCCTCCGGAGCCCCCGCGACGTCGCCCGCGAGTGAGGTATCGACGACGAAGTCGGGCCCGACCGTATCGTGTGCCGCGGCCTCCCTGGCGGCCGCGGCCTTCACATCGGCGTCGTGGATCGAGCGTCCGATGAGCAGGGCGATCACCATCGCGATCACCAGCCACGCCGCGCCGACCACCAACAGCCAGCCCATGTGCACCCCCTGAAAAGAGGGGCCGGTCCGGTCACTGGATCCGGCTCGGGTGGAAGACGCTGAAATCCTGGACTGCTCGTGGTGACACTCGGAAGTGCCCGAAACGCGTGTGGCGCACGTGACCTTAAGGGACGAAGGTGATCCGCTTCGTGTTTCCGGTCACGGCATCTTCCTCCTGTCCGGGCGGTCCCGGCCTGGCGCGGCCCTTACGATGCCCGAGACACCTGAGCCACGGACGGCGCCGCTGGTCGTTGTTCACTACCTGACACCCCCGCGGATTGGAACGGTCAATGAAGATCTCGGTCATCGGTTGCGGCTACCTGGGAGCCGTCCACGCGGCATCGATGGCCGAGCTCGGCCACGAGGTGGTCGGTGTCGACGTCGACCAGCCGAAGATCGACCTGCTCGCGAAGGCGGAGGCGCCGTTCTACGAGCCGGGGTTCGAGGAGCTGCTGGCGCGCACGCTGGCCACCGGCCGGCTGCGGTTCTCCTCCGACTTCGCCGACGCGGCCGGCTCCGTCGTCCACTTCGTCTGTGTCGGGACGCCGCAGAAGCGCGGTGAGTACGCCGCCGACCTCCGCTTCGTCGAGGGTGCGATGGACTCGCTGCTCGGCGTCCTCGCCCCCGGTGACCTCGTGGTCGGGAAGTCCACCGTCCCGGTGGGAACAGCGCACCGGCTCTCCGAGCTCGTCGCCGCCAAGGTCCCCGGCGCCATCCTCGCCTGGAACCCCGAGTTCCTCCGCGAAGGCTTCGCCGTCGAGGACACCCTGAACCCCGACCGGCTGGTCTACGGCATCCCGCAGGGTCAGGAGGGCGAGACCGCCCGCGCCCGCCTCGACGAGGTGTACGCCACGATCGTCGCCCGCGGCACGCCGCAGGTCGTCACCGACTACGCCACCGCCGAGATGGTGAAGACCGCGGCGAACTCGTTCCTCGCCACCAAGATCTCGTTCATCAACGCCATGGCCGAGCTGTGCGAGGCCACCGGCGCCGACGTCAAGCAGCTGGCCGACGCGATCGGTTACGACGACCGGATCGGCCGCAAGTTCCTCAACGCCGGCCTCGGCTTCGGCGGAGGCTGTCTGCCCAAGGACATCCGCGCGTTCATGGCCCGCGCCGGTGAGCTGGGTGCCGACCAGGCACTGACCTTCCTGCGCGAGGTCGACAACATCAACATGCGCCGGCGCATCCGGATGGTCGACCTCGCCCGCGAGGTGTGCGACGGGTCGCTGCTCGGCAAGCGGGTCGCCGTCCTCGGTGCCGCGTTCAAGCCCGACAGCGACGACATCCGCGACTCCCCGGCGCTCAACGTCGCCGCGCAGCTGCAGCTGCAGGGCGCCGTCGTCCGGGTGACCGACCCGGCCGCGATCGACAACAGCCGCCGGCTCTGGCCGCAGCTGGACTACGCCGCCACCGCCGAGGAGGCCGCCGAGCGCGCCGACGCCGTCCTCGTGCTGACGGAGTGGAAGCAGTACCGCGA
>JAODNN010000064.1 GCA_025465355.1 Blastococcus sp.
GTTCACCCCGCCGGGAGCCTTGAGCGTCAGCTTGCCCGCGACCAGGTCACCGAGCCCGCGGGACTGCGCCAGGGCCAGCACCGGGGCCAGCCCGCCGGTCGACACGAGGTTCGGGTCATCGAAGCTCGCCGACAACGCCGACGAACCGTGAGACAGTCGCATCCAGCGGATGCCCTTCTGTGGGAACGACGAGGTCCTAGACAACCGCATCGTCCCTGCTCAGAGGGGCATTCGTGCGTTACGACCCACCCTCAGCTGCCATTTCGGCGGTGGATCGAGGCGGAGCGGGACGCTGTCAAGAGACCCTCCTGGGCGCCGGGGGTCCGGCATGCGTCCGGCTGGGCCGCGTCGTAGCGTCAGGAGTGGCTGAGCAGCCGCCTCGGGAACCGGAGACTCCGAACCTGCCCCGGTGCACCGTCCGTCGCGTCAGGACACCTACCGGTCGCCCTGGCCACGTCCGATCCGCGAGAGTTCCCGACGCGGGAGCCGCGCCTGGTGCCTGGCTAACTGTCGGATTCCCGGGCTACTTCCGGGTCGGAAGACCTAGGTGCCGGGCAGGACGCCGGGTCGGACCCCTGCCCTGAACGAGGAACGCGTGATGGCCGACGACGTCCGTTCTCTGGCTCAAGTTCTCCACGAGCCTGCCGACCTCGACCCGTTGATCGAGCGGATCGGCGACGCCCGGATCGTGGCCATCGGTGAGGCCAGCCACGGCACGCATGAGTACTACGCCTGGCGGGCGACCCTGACCCAGAGGCTGGTGGAGGAGCGAGGCTTCGGCTTCGTCGCCGTCGAGGGCGACTGGCCCGACTGCTACCGGGTCAACCGCAGCGTGAAGCTGCGGCCGGGCGCGGAGGAGGATCCCCGCGACGTCCTCGACGACTTCAACCGCTGGCCGACGTGGATGTGGGCCAACGAGGAGGTCGCCGGCTTCTGCCGGTGGCTGCGCGGGCACAACACCGACCTGCCCGATGCCGACCGGGTCGGCTTCTACGGCCTGGACGTCTACAGCCTCTGGGACTCGTTGTACGAGCTCATTGGGTGGCTGCGCGAGCACGAGCCGCAGTACGTCGAGCAGGCCATGCAGGCCTTGAGGTGCTTCGAGCCCTTCGGGGAGGACGGCCAGGAGTACGCCTTCGCCAGCCGCTTCGTCCCGAACTCCTGCGAGAACGTCGTCGTCGATCTCCTGCGCAAGCTGTGCGAGGAGCGCACCAAGGAGGTCGACGCGGACGACCCGGAGGGGCGCTTCGTCGCCGAGCAGAACGCCGCCGTCGTCGCCGGTGCCGAGCGGTACTACCGCACGATGGTGAGGGGCGATGCCGAGTCTTGGAACGTCCGCGACGTGCACATGACCGACACGTTCGACCGGCTGCTCGAGCACACCGGCCGCAAGGGCGTCGCCTGGGAGCACAACACCCACGTTGGCGACGCACGGGCCACCAATATGGCCCACGCCGGAATGGTGAACGTCGGGCAGCTGCTGCGGGGGCGACACGGCACTGACGACGTGGTGCTCGTCGGGTTCGGCGGGTACCGCGGCGGCGTCATCGCCGGGAAGCAGTGGGGCGCGCAGATGGAACGGATGAGCGTGCCGCCCGCGCGTGCCGGCAGCCTCGAAGCACTGCTGCACGAACGGGTCGGAAAGGACTCGCTGTTCGTCTTCCCGCTCCGGGCCCGTCCCGAGTGGCTCACCCGGCGGCTGGACCACCGGGCGATCGGCGTCGTCTACCGGCCGGAGCGGGAACGCTGGGGCAACTACGTGCCGACTGTGCTCAGCGAGCGCTACGACGCCTTTCTGTCCATCGAGGAGACCTCGCCGGTGCAGCCTCTGCACCTGCCACGGCTCGAGGAGCCGCTCCCCGTCGCACACGCGACCTGACACCCACCCAGGAACCGCCACACCACGAGGACACGGTGCTGCTCTACGCCGACGGCTCGTTCAGCGGTGCGGTGTTACCGGCGAGGGGCTCTCGCCGATACCCCGCCTTCGAGCAGCTGGCCGACGCGCCCGTGAGAGTCGCCCAGCGCGAACGGTACGAGCGAACTCCCGTGGCATGATCGCTGCGCCGCTCGCCGTGGGCGGGGCCGCCGGCTCGCAGCCCCAGCCGCGGCAGCCTGGTCCTGCCGATCAGATGACGCAGCACAGACCGCTGACTGCAACCACAACCCCGTCGCCCGGTGACGATCACTCACGCGCCGAGCGGACTCCCCCGGCCCCTCGTTGATGTCGGTGTGCTCAGCCGCGAGACGAAACGAGCGCGGACGAAGACGAGCGACCCCGAACGGAGCCAAAAGGTGATCAAGACGGTGGTCAAGAACCGCCAGCCTGACGTGCGTAGACGCGGTCCCTTGGCCGTGGTCGGATGGCGTAGGAGCGCACGTCGCTGAGGGGTCACGCAGGCGCCCCGCTTCCTTCGGGGCGGCCCGGCCGGCGAACGCATCCACGCCCTGCCCCGGCGAGCAGCATGCGATGCCCGGTGCCCGGTGCGCTGTTATTCCGCTGGTCGGCGGGCCCTGAATTATCACCGGGTCCCCGTAGCCTCCGGACGCTCACCTGAGCGATGCACCGACAACACGGAGGACCGGATCATGGCCGGCGAGACTGTCATCACCGTCATCGGCAACCTGACCAGCGACCCCGAGCTGCGCTTCACGCCCTCGGGCGCGGCGGTCGCCAACTTCACCATCGCCTCCACCCCGCGCACCCTGGACCGCCAGAGCCAGGAGTGGAAGGACGGCGAGGCGCTGTTCCTGCGCTGCAGCTGCTGGCGGCAGGTGGCCGAGCACGTCGCGGAATCACTCACCCGCGGCTCACGGGTCATGGCACAGGGCTGCCTCAAGCAGCGCTCTTTCGAGACCAAGGAGGGCGACAAGCGCACCGCCATCGAGATGGAGGTCGACGAGATCGGCCCGTCGCTGCGCTATGCGACGGCGAAGGTCGCCAGGACCGCCCGTTCCGACGGTGGTCCCGGCGGCGGATCCGGCGGCGAGATCGGTGCCGGCGACGGCGGCACCGGGGCTGGGCGAGGCGGCTCCCACGACCCATGGGGGGCGCCAGTCGGCGGCTCCACCGAGGAGCCGCCCTTCTGAGCCCACCACCGGGGGCCGCCTCACCGCAGAGGAGGGCAGGTTCGGCCGCTGCCCGCTCACCGCCGACCCCGCCACGACCGTCCGCCGGGGTTCGAGCGTGGCGTTCCTCGCCGAGGAGCCGCCGGTGCTGCTGGACTGGCTGCCTGCAGCCACACCTTCGGCGACACCTATTGCCTCGGCATGGTGCTCACCCCCGGTGGTGAGCTATTGGTCGATGACGGCCGCCCCGCCCCGGCCCTGATCGGCAAGACGGTGCGCAACCTGGCCGACTTGCACCCGACCGTCTACCTCAACGTTGCGGCGAGCCGGGGTGCACTCGCGCCACATCTCGGGCGCGACCCCACGGCCGGCGGCGGATCGTCTTCTTCGCCGCGGCCGCGCTGCCCCAGCAGCTGTGCGAACGCATCGAGAAGCTGGCCGCCGACCACAGCTGCCGCATGCGGATGACTAGAGCCCGGGGCTCACCGAGACGCCCACGGCCGTGACGACGGGCGGCTGGCGGCTGGCGAGCACGGTCACGCCGGCAGGGACTGACCCGGACTGAGGAGCGGTGCGAACAGGTCGCCGTGCTCCTCGACCCGGCGCAGGACATCGTCGGTGCCGAACAATAGGTCCTCGGGCCGCCGGCACGCCTCAATCTCCTCCCAGGTGACCGGGGTGGACACGGTCGGCTGCTCGCGCGCGCGCAGGGAGTACGGCGCCACGGTGGTCTTGGCCGGATGGTTCTGCGACCAGTCGATGAGCACCTTGCCCGTCCGCAGCGGCTTTCTCATGGTCGACACCACAAGGTCGCTGTGGGCCCTGGCGACCTGGTCGGCCAGTCGGCGCGCGTAGCCGTGCACGTCCTGCCATGGCCGTTCAGGGCGCAGCGGCACGTACAGCTGCAGCCCCTTCGCGCCGCTCGTTTTCGGATAAGAGACCAGGCTGTCCGCGGCGAGGGCGGCCCTGATCAGCAAGCCGACCTGGCAGCACTCCACGATCGTTGCCGGCTCGCCTGGGTCCAGGTCGTAGATCATCCGGTCGGGGGGCGTGGGGCGGCCCTGATCGTCGACCCGCCACGCGGGCACGTGAATCTCCAGTGCCGCGAGGTTGGCCGCCCAGACCAACGTGGGCAGGTCACACAGCAGCACGTAGTCGACGGTGGAGCGTCCCATGGTCGACCCTGGGCTCGGGAGCCGTACCGTGCGGACCCAGTCCGGCGCGTGTGGCGGCCGCTGCTTGGCGAAGAAGCCCTCCCCCCGGACTCCCTCGGGGTAGCGCTTGAAAGTCACCGGCCGGGACTCGACGTGCGGCAGCAACACCGGCCCGGCCCCGCGGTAGTAGTCGATGAGGTCGCCCTTTGTGAAACCGGTGGCGGGATAGAGCACCTTGTCCAGGTTCGATAGGGTCACCTGTCGGCCCTGGACGTCGACGGTCACCCTGCGAAACCCGGCGTCCACGGTCACCTCCCGCCGCCCCACCCCGACAGAGCGCGACACGGGGGGCCGCCGGGTGCACCGTGAGCACGCTGAGCTCGGTCACGATCTCGGCCTGGACGAGACGCAATGCCTCCGCCGGTCCCGCTCGCGGACCTCAGGCAAGTCGCGCTGCGAGCAGCCGCCAGCTCCCTTGAGCCAGCTGCCGGTAACTGTCCAGCACCTGTTGGAAGAAATCGATCAACTCTTGGTCCCCCGCCTCTTCGGCGTCTCGGAGGTACTGCGTCGTTGTCTCGCCGCCCTGCGACACGTGGTAGAGCACGCTGACGAGGTCGTAGCGCTCGTTGGGGATTCCGGTGATCGGCTCACTAGTCATCTGACTCACCTCATCCCAACGATGCTCCAGCAGGCGGGGGGCTGCAAGGCGCCCGGTCCGGTCTGAGCGGCTCGCCGCGCTGGACCGCCGTCGAGCCATCGGCAGCATGCAGACCTGTCACGCCCGACGAAGCGGGCCCAGCAGGTCTCAGGAGCCATAACGGCTCACGTCAC